>JAJDEX010000125.1 GCA_029259575.1 Planctomycetota bacterium
CCGCGACGTCGTGCGGGGAGCTCCCGAGTCCCTCGAGTCGGCTGCGCCCGGCGCACCTCCCGAGCTGACCGCGATCTGCGAACGTGCGATGGCTCGCAACCGGGACGATCGCTACACCGAGGTGGCGGCGCTCGGCGCGGACCTGCGCGCCTACCTGGAGGGCCGCGTCGTTCGCGCGCACAGGACCGGCACCGTCGTCGAGATCGAGAAGTGGGTCCGGCGCAATCGGCTGACGACGTTGGTCCTCGGCTTGCTCGTCGTGGCGTTGTCGATCGCGGCCTGGATCCAGTACGACGGTAGCGAGACGCTGAAAGGCGTCAACCTGGACCTCGATGCCGCGCGCATCCGCGCCCAGGGCGAGGCGCACTTCGCTCGACTCTCTGCCGCCCAAGCGGGCCTGCGCGCGGACCTGCCCCGCGCTGCGGCGGCCCAGGTCGACGCCTGCGATCCGAACTCGCGCGGTTGGGCTTGGCGTCACGTTCGGTCGCGCGTCACGCAGGTCGAGTCGTCGACGCCGATCGACCTGGGCTACGCGGCGCCCGGGACCTTCGATCGGTCGGACGATGGGTGCTTCGCCTTGGGCCAGAGCCTGGTGGTGCCGCACTTGCAGCCCGGCCGGGAGTCGGCGAACGACCTCGTTCTGTACGACATCCAGCACGGTACGCAGACCGTGATCGGGCCGATCCCCGGTGCGCTCCAACTGCGATTCCTGCCAGGGACGCACCTTTGCATCGTGCGCACCCGGACGCGGCTCAGCATCCACGACTGTGATCGAGGCGGGGAGGTCGTGCGCGAACAAGAGATCATCAGTTCGGAGGCCGAAGCCCTCGTGTTGGCGGTGACCCAGGACGGTCGACGGGTGGTCGTGACGAACGAGGACGCCGCATTCGAAGTGTGGAACACCTCGGATCTCGAGCGCGTCAGCGTCTTCGTTCCCAACCCGGTCGTGCCGTCGACGCGCGCGATGGCCGTCTCCGCCGACGGGTCCGCCCTGGCCTGCCTCGACATGAGCGGGATCCTGCACCACGTCGACGTGATGTCCGGTGCAGCGCGCCCGATCGGAACGACCTCGGTGAACTCGTCCGGCAATGCTCCCTGCCTGCTGTTCACGCCCGATGGGGCGGAACTCGTCGTGGGCGGGAGTGACGGGGACGTCATGATGATCGACCTGGCCACCGCTCAAGTCGTGGCGCGGTACGACATCACCGAGGACGCGATCCTCGCCCTGGCCTACGACGACCGGGAGCGGTGGTTGCTGTGTGGTGCACGCGACGGCACGGTCACCGTCGTCGACTTCGAAACGGGCGAGCGGTTGTTCCGAGGAGCTGGGCATCGCGGCATGGTGGTCGCCGCCGGTTGGTCCAAGGACGAGGGCCGATTCTGGAGCGCATCGCGGGACGGCACGCTGTGCCAATGGGACGCCGCGCGGGGCAACGGATTCGACCTGTTGCGCACCGGGCGCAACGGGGATCTGGCGCATGCGGTGGATCCGGACCGCCCACGCATCGCCACTCTGGGCATCGCGGGATCTCTCGTCCTGTGGGACACGCTCACGGGCGATCCCGTGGCGCGCCAGGACGCCATCCTGCTGGATCAGTTCGCACCGATCCAAGCCGTGTTCCTGCCTTCCGACGGAGACCTGCTGGTGAGTACGCGCTTCTCGGGCCTTCTGCGATTGGACGCGAACACGTTGGACGTCGTCGACGCAGGAGGCGCCAGCGGTGGTGCTCGCTTGACCTTGAGCGCGGACGGCGAGTGGGTCGCCCTCGCGCGGAAGAACGGGGCTCGCATCACGAAGGTCGACGACCTCGCTGTCGAACGGGTCCTCGAGGGCGTCCTGCACCCGACGGGGTTTCACTTCCTGAGCGACGGAAGCGCGGTCTGGGTGGCGGAGCCTTCGGGGACGCTGGGGTTGTGGTCCTTGACCGAGGACGTCCCGCAGCTCTTGCACAGCGTCGAGGTCCCCGGGGGTCTCTTCGGTTTGGCGGGGCGCGGTTCCCAGCTCGCGGTGGGGACCGGGGATGGCCGGGTCGAGTTGCGCCGGGCATCGGACGGTGCGCTCCTGCACGTCCTGGGCACCGGTGTCGGGCGCGTCGAACGCCTGGACTTCCACCCGAGCGAGCCCATCCTGGTGACCTCCGGGACCGGGTCCATCTCGGACGAGAGCCTGCGGATCTGGGACCTGAACGCCTTGCAGTTGCGCTGCGAGATCCTGGGCCCGACCGGCCGGTTGATCGACGCGCGCTTCACGGACGGCGGGAAGACGCTCGCGGTCCGTTCCGCGTCGAGGCCCGAGGTGATTCTGATCGACGATGGTCCGCGTTCGCGTGGTACGAACTTGGTGCGCGCTCGCGCGGAGCGACTGAAGCGACGCTACCAGCAACACGCGAGCGTTTGGCCGCACCCCCGCGCGAGTCTGCTGGCCTGGAACGAGCTTCCGGACCTCGACGAGATGGGACGTCGCGCTGGGCGCCTCTTGGCGCACGGTCATTGGGCGTTCGAACGCCACGGTGTCCTACGATTGGCGGAATTGGAGGCGGATCCCGACGCGCTCCTCCGCAACTCGGATCCGAGCGGCGAGCTCGCGCGCTTCGTGGCCCATCGTGGCAAGACCGCGGAGAGCCGTTTGCTCGGTGTGCGGGTGCTGGTTCGGGTCGGCGCGCTCGAGGACGCGCGGCGGGCGCTCACGGCCCTGACCCAGGCGTACCCCGGTCCAAGTGCGAGCCTTGCGGCGAAGTTCGAGGCCATCGATCTGGAAATCGAAGCGGGGTTGGGACCCGACACCGGCGACGAGCGGTAGGCTCGTTCGCACGTGTCCGAATCCGCTGACGAAGTCTTCACGAGGCGCCTGGTCGCCGCCCGCGCTGGGTCCGCCTCTGCCATGGGCGAACTGATGGAATCGGTGCGTCCCAGGCTGCGGGCGTTCCTGCGCCAGAGCGTCGGCTCCGCGCTGCGCCGTCACGTGTCGATCTCGGACCTCGAGCAGGAGGTCCTCCTCGGCGCGCAGGGACTGGTCGATCGATTGAACGAGGATGCGCGGCCGTCGGACCTGCACGCGTTGGTCCTGCGTCATGCCCATTGGGCGATCGGCAAGGCCGCGCGCAGCAGTCGGGAGATCCGCGGGGAATCGGTGCTGGGTGCGTCCCAGCTCGACCCGGCGACGCCGGTTCCCACGATGGGGGACGTGACCGCCGCGGACGAGTTCGATCGGGTGCAGCAGGTGCTCGAGGGCATGCCGGAAGACCTGCGCGTCGTCGTCAGGTTGAGGCAGCAGGACCTGACCTTCGAGCAGATCGGGGCGAGCCTGGGGCTCGGTCCCGACGCGGCGCGCAAGCGCTTCTTGCGCGCAGCACGACTGCTCCGCGAGCGCCTGGACAGCTGAGGTCCAGGCGCGTCCCACGGCCCGTCTCCTGGGGACGCGTGGATTTTCTAGGGATTCCATTCCGGTGGTTCGGGGCCCGCGGTCTGTCCCGAGTGGAGGCAGCGACGTCGCTCCTCCTCTTCTGATGCGCGGCGAATCGTCCGCTCGTCGTGTCCCCGGAGTCACCATGATTCGCCCCCTCAGTCGTTCCTCGTCCGCCTTGTTCTTGTCCTTCAGCCTCGCCGCGTGCGGAGGAGGGGAATCGTCCGCGAGCGAGAACCCGGAGTACGAAAATGCCCCGAGGACCAGGGCCGAGGTGGAAGCGGCCGTGGACAAGGCCCTGAAGCCGACTCGTAATGGTCTGAGCGGCATGGCGGGTGTTCGCGAAGCCCAGAACGAGGTCG
>JAJDEX010000126.1 GCA_029259575.1 Planctomycetota bacterium
CCTCCAGCTTCTGGCAGCTCCTGCCTGCTCTGCCCACGACGGTGCGATGACCGCCCCCGAAACCCCCGCTTCCGATTCTCCCACGCTCGTCGACGCCACCGCGGCGGAGGGACCCGAGCCGGTCGTCCTGCGCGGCATTCCGGTCGCCCCGGGCCTGGGGATGGGGCCGGCGCGCATCGCCAGCGAAGACCTGGCCGAGGTCACGCACCGGCGCGTGCCCCAGGAGAAGGTGCAAGGCGAGCTGGAACGCTTCCGTCTCGGTCTCGAGGTCGTCGAAGCCGAACTGCGCGAGCTCGCCGGCAACCTCGGCGGCAAGGTCCCCGAGGACCACGTGCGCATCCTCGACACCCACGTGTCCGTGCTGCGCGATTCCGTCTTCCTGTCCGACGTCGAGAACCTGATCCTGCGCGAGCAACTCGCTCTCGAGGCAGCGATCGCCAAGGTCATCCTCGACTTCGATCGCATCTTCAAGCTGGTCGAGAACGAGGCCATTCGCGAGCGCGCTGTAGACCTGCGCGACGTCGGCATCCGCGTGCTCCGCGCACTCGAGCGTGAGTCCAAGGATGCCGCGACGCAGGCACCTGAACCCGCTGGGCCGAAGGCGGGGGGCACGCCGGTCGAAGGCAGCGTTCTCGTCGCACGCGAGTTGACCGTCGTCGACCTGATGGATCCGACCGGCGCGCGTCCCGCGGCGATCGTGACCGAGTCCGGTTCCCCGACCAGCCACGCGGCCGTCCTGGCGCGCTCCCTCGGGATCCCGACCTTGTGCGGCGTCGAGGGACTGTTGTCCCAACTGACCGAGGGCGAGTTCGTGATCGTGGACGCGGCCGAGGGTGTGGCACGGATTCGTCCCGAGGCGCGCATCATCGAGCAGTTCAAGGCCGCTGGCCTGCCCGGCTCGGAACGTGCGGAGGCACCGGAGTGGATGTCCACCGCGGCGCACACGCTGGACGGAACGGTGCCGACCCTCACGGCCGCGTGCGGAAGCCTGCCCGACGTGCAAGGCATGCGCGGGCTCGGCATCCAGGGCATCGGCATGTATCGCACCGAGTTGCTCTACCTGCTCGATCGCGAGCCGCCGACGGTGGATGCTTTGATCGCACACTATCGCGCCGTTCTGACCGAGGCGGGCCCGGTGCGCGTGACGTTCCGGTTGGCCGACCTGTCTTCCGGTTTGGGCGTGCCGTGGTTGTCCCGCGAGCGCGAGCCCAACCCGGCTCTGGGCCGCGCCGGCGTGCGCCTCTTGCTGGATCGTCCCGAGCTGTTGCGCCGCCAGTTGAACGCGCTGCTGCGCGCTGCGGACGGTCATCCGGCCGACGTCGGTCTGGCCGTGCCCATGGTCGTGGACTGCGGCGAGTTCCGTCGTATCCGCGAGGCGCTCTTCGAGGAGCGCTACGCGTTGCGCCGCGAGAACGTCCCGCACGCAGCCGACCTGCTGCTGGGGGCTGTGATCGAGACGCCGGCTGCCGTGTTCGGTGCCGAGGACCTCGCGGCGGAGGCTGCGTTCCTGGCGATCGGCCTGGACTCGTTCCAGCAGTACATCTTGGCGGCCGACCGCGGCCTGCCGGCGCACGGCGTGCACTTCGAACATCTGCATCCGTACGTGCTGCGTGCCGTGGCCCAGGTCGTCGAAGCCGCTGAGGCTGCGGGCACGCCCCTGCGCGTGTTCGGGATCACGGCCGCGCGGCCCGAGAACGTCGGTTGGTTGCTGGGCGTCGGCGTGCGCGATCTCGTCGTGGGCCTCGCCGGGTTCGAGAATGCCGTGCGGGCCATTCGCGCGACCGACATTCAAGTTGCGCGCCGCAGTGCCGCAGCACGCTTGTCCGACGTGTCGAACGACGAGCGTTCACCGATCGGCGGTTGATTCCTCGTCGATCGTCGTGACGCGCGGCGCGTCGCGCACGATGTCCAGGACGCGTGCGGTCGCCGGAGGATCCGCCGTGTGATAGGCGTCTTGCATGGCCGATGCGACGTGCTCGATGCGGTCGCGGGAAGCCAGTGCGACGACTCCCGAGCCCGCGCCCGAGATCGTAGTGATCCACGCGCCAGCCGTTGCGGCGGCGGCGAACACCTGGCCGGCGCCAGGGATGAGCGGCAGGCGGTAGGGTTGGTGCAAGCGCTCCGTCGCGCCCAAGCGCAACAGGTTGGGATCGGCGTTCGCCAGCCCCGCCAGGAGGAACGCGAGGCGCCGCGGTTGATCGACGGCATCCTTGAACGGCACGGACTTGGGCAACGCCCCGCGACTGCTCCGCGTGTCGAACGGAGTGGCGGGCCACGCGACCGCGAGTCCGATGTCCTGGCTGACGGGATGTTGCAGGACGTGCCAACCGTCCTGGCCCTCGATGGCGAGCGTGCAGCCACCGAGCAACGACGCGGTCGAGTTGTCCGGATGACCTTCGATCTCGGCGCCGGCGGTGATCAGCAGGTGCGGGTCGACGTCGGTCGTACCGTGCGCGAACGCGTGACCCAGCAAGAGGCCGGCGGCGGTCGCAGCCCCGGTGGAACCGAGGCCGAACCCGATCGGGATCTCGGAGTCGACGCGCCACACCATCGGCTGCGGATCCTGGCCGGCGTCGCGCATGGCGCGCTCGAACGCGTCGACCAAGCAGCCTCCGTCGGCCGGCCACTCGAGGGCCGTTCCCTTACGCGTTTCGAAGTGCGAAGCGCCCGTCGCGGATTCCCCGACGAGGGTGACGTCGAGGAACAACGCGAGCGCGAGGCCGACGCAGTCGAACCCAGGACCCAGATTGGACGTGGAGGCGGGAACGCGAACGTGGAGGGGGAGAGGAGGCATCGGCTCGAATTGTGGGCCCGCGCGTGCTCTCGGGCCACCCCTATCAAGAGTGCTTGTTCTTGGTGCGCCCACCCGATAAGGTGGCACCCATGCCCTTCGTTGCAGGTACTTCACGCTATCGAGATCGTTCCGCGGTGAGGCACCGTGGGAATGCGCTCGTCGGCGGGATGCATGGGTCCGAGAAGGATCCTGCTTCCACCTGGGACCGGATGGGCACTTCAGTTCCTGAGGGGAAGAACGCGTCGCTCGCACGACGGCTCCCTGGATCGCTGTCCGCCGCTGCCTCGAACCACGGAACCGCACCCGTGCTCGAAGCTCAAGGCGTTGGACTCGTCCAAGGGGAAGCCCCGCACGGTAATGCCGACACAGCATTTCTGGGCGAGGTCCGTACCCGTGTCGCGTTCTCCTGAAGCTCCAAGCAAGAGGCAATTTCATGTACGGCGATCTCGGCGCAGAGAAGGACCGCTTCTCATCTCGTCTGGCGACCATCCCCGGCTTACACCCGCTCCCGTCCATCGGTGACTGGATCCTGCTCGAGGTGATCGAGCCGGCTTCCGTTGCCCGCAAGGTGAATCGTCGCCTCGAGCCTGGAGCGGTCAGCGTGCCGCGCGGTGTCGACGGCGCGGTTCGGGTTCACGTGGGGCATCCGCGTGACAACGAAAAACTGTTCCAGACCCTTCGCGAGGTCCTCGGCAAGCGCAAGCGCGCCTGAGATGTCGCTGCGGACTCCAGCGTGAGTCCAATCTCCGGTCACTTCGGTGTACCGGGCCGCCAGGGGGCGCGTACCGCGAGGTGCGCGCCCCTTGGTGCATTCCGGGGACTGCGATGCCTGTCGGGGATCCTGGCAGGGGCTGTGAGTCTTGCACTGCGCCTGGTGATCGGCCCCATGGGGCGGCCCAGGAAGCGTGCGGCACCTTTCGAATGGAACCGAGATGCGTCCAAGCCCGAGTCCAGAAGGCTGCCCCCTTCCAAATCGGCGCCGAAGGAACGCATCCGGAGCAACCAACACCTGCTTCGAACCCACGAACGACACGGCCAAAGCTATTCTGTGAACCATGAACCCCATGCTTCCGCTCTCCTTCGTGCTCCTGGCCGTCTTCGCGCCGGATTCGACCGTCTCCGATTCGAGCGCACCTCGCGATGAGGACAAGCTGCCCAAGTCGAACGTGAAGATCACGTCCAAGGAACTCAGCCATCACGTGCACTTCCTGGCCGGTGACGAGTTGCGCGGTCGCAAGGCGGGCACCGAGGACGCGCATCGCGCCGCGCGTTACCTGGTCCGCGCGCTCGAGCGGGCTGGCTTCGAACCGGGCGGGGACGACGGGACGTTCCTGCAGAGAGTGCCGCTGCGCCAGACCGTTTGGACCGCGCCGCACCAGTTGACCGTACACACCGACGTCGAGTGGGATGCCGAGCACGGCGTCGACTTCTCGGTGCGGATCAACGGTCTCGCCAAGGACACGGGACGGTTGACGGTCGCCCACGTGAAAGAGGCCGGGGACGTACCGGAGGGTGCGAACGCCGAGGTCGCTCTCCTGTTCCACTCGCGATCGTCGGAGATGAAGTCGTGGCTCGAAGATGCGGGGCACGAGGGCGGCGAGGGCTTCGGTCTGGTGATGCGCGTCGGTGGAACGACGCCCGGGCGCTCGCGCGGCACGATGCGCAGCGGCGGGTTGCAGTTGCCCAAAGGCGAGATCGTCGACGGCGTGGAAGAGGTCACGTTGCGCGGCAAGCCGGGCACCGATGCCGAGGCCCT
>JAJDEX010000127.1 GCA_029259575.1 Planctomycetota bacterium
AGATCCTTTGGCCCAGAAGGCGGCAAGCTGCCGAACGTCCTGGATCACACTGCCATAGGTGTCGTCGCGATTCTCGAACTCGCCGAGTTGCAGTCGACTCTCCTGAACGAGTTCATGTCCGCGAAAGAGATGTGCGTAGACAGCGCGACCCGTCGAGGTCACGAGGATCTGCCCGGCGTGACCCTCGCCGTCGTCGAGTGCATGCGTCAGGACATCACGCCCGGCGACGGTGCGGCGCACAAGGATGCCTTCCCTTCGCATGCGCAGGAGCAGATCGTGATGATCCGAGCGGCGCTGTGCGTGGACCAGCCAAGTGGACTGGGCGGCCTCCGACTTCTCCATCGGAGTCTCGCAACGCTGGGCCCAGAACAGGGTCTCCTGCAGGTCCACGCCGAGTCCGTTCGCAGCCTTGCGTCCCAGGATCGCCAGAGTCTCTTCGGCCGGCATGTCGCCGAGCAAGATCTGCCGATTGTCGAAGAACGGGGACGCCAAGCAGAGCACGACCGGTTGACCGCCGAGCTTCGCCGTGCGGATCAACTGCTTGGCCGCCGCCACGAGCCACTCGTTGCCGGGTCCCTCCACCTCGACCGACTCGTAATGCAATTGCCCCTTGTGACTCCACCCGAGTTCCACCAGTGGGGAATCCAGGTGCAGGACGGGCAGCGCTTTGTCGGGTACGGCAATGCGCTGCACGAAGGCGTGGTCTTGATCGGAGGTCAACATGGGATGGGAAGGCGCAACCTCGGAACGAGGAGCACTTCGCAATCCCGCATCGACTGTCTCGACCTGGAACTGAGGCGAAAATACTTCAGGGTGAGGCGAATCGGTTTCTTGAACGGAACTCCGAATCGGGCTCAGGGAATCGGGGTGAGATGCCGATCGGATGGACTGGATCGCCTCGCCCCTAGAGCCGGTCACCCCCGAGCCGCCGTGGGACCCTCACGGAACGCCCGCCCTTCCCCAGACCTCCATGAAGACTCTCTTCCCCAAGTTCGATCGTAAGGGCGGTTTCTCGCTCCTCGAGATCATCATCGCCATCGCGATCATCGCGATCCTGGTCGGCGTCGTCGGCTACCGTTCAGGCAGCGCGATCCAACGCGGTCAGGCGTCACGCATCATGCAGCTGGTCAAGACCTGCGAGAAGGCGGCCGCCACGCACTACGCCGATACCGGCGCGTATCCGCGCGAGTACGAGGTCACCCAGAACGCCACGAACCGCCAGATGAGCAGCACGCAGACCTCGACCGGCTGGCAGGGCCCGTACATCGAGCGCCCGTTCGCCAACCAGGACACGAACCCGTTCGGCACCTGCCGCGTGTACAACAACCTGCAAGCCGGCAACTGGATCCCTGGTTTCGACACCGATGGGGACGGCACCGCCGACCTCACGGGTAATGGCTGCATGCTCTACCTGACCGGCCTCCCGCAGGAGGTCGTCCAAGCGATCGACACGTCGCTCGACGGGGGTGTCCCCGGTGACTGGTTCACCACGGGCCGCGTCGTTTGGCAGCAAGGTTCGAACCGCACGCTGATCTACATCTTCAAGTAGCCACGCCTTCAGGTTGCGCGAATTCAAGCAGCGAGAGCTGCCGAGTTCAGAGTCGGTTCGTTTCCATCGGGGGACGAGCCGACGTCCGTATCTGGACCCTGCGTTCCACGTGACTGCAGCGATTGGCCTCAACCTGAGGCGCAGCGCGGGTCGACACCACATGGAGACCCTACCCATGCGCAGCCCTCTTGGGTGGCGCGCCTCAAACACCCCCCCCTTGGACCTCCACTCCATGAAGTTGCGCATCACGAACAAATCACTCCGCAGCGGCTTTTCGCTGCTCGAGATCATCATCGCCATCGCGATCATCGCCATCCTCGTCGGCGTCGTCGGCTATCGATCTGGCAGCGCGATCCAGCGTGGCCAGGCGTCTCGACTCCTGCAGCTCGTCAAGTCCTGCGAGAAGGCCGCCGCCACGCACTACGCCGACACCGGCAGGTACCCGCGCGAGTACATGGTCAACCAGGCGGCGTCCAACCGTCACCTGACCAGCACGCAAGCCTTCACCGGCTGGCAGGGCCCGTACCTCGAGCGCCCGTTCGCCAACCAGGACACGAACCCGTTCGGCGCGGTGCGCGTCTACAACAACCTGCAGCAGAGCAACTGGATCCCTGGTTTCGATCTCGACGGTGACGGCACCGCAGATCTCACGGGCAACGGCTGCATGCTGTACTTCACCGGCGTCCCGCAAGAGGTCGTCCAGGCGCTCGACTCCGCGCTCGACGGCGGCATCCCCGGGGACTGGTTCACCACGGGCCGCGTCGTGTGGCAGCAAGGTTCCAACCGCACGCTGATCTACGTCTTCAAGTAGGTCACCCCGTGTGAATCGAGCCTCGCGGCTCATCCAGCAGGCCGGCTCCCGATCAGGGCGCCGGCCTGTTGCGGTTCTGGATGGACCGGTCAAGCCCACTCTGAGAGCCCTCGGCACCGGGAGCCGAAGGAGTGCTTTCCCAATTCGGCCGTCCCCTGCGAGACTAGAGGCACTCGACGGTGACCCGCCCGGCAGGCGCGGTATGCCCAACGACTCGAGTTCCCGAGTTCCTGGAATACCCGGATCCTTCATGCAGCACATCTCCCAATCGCTTCGCTTGCGTCCGTTCCTCATGACCACTGCTGCGGCGCTCCTTGTCAGCACCGCGCAGGCCCAGTTCGGTGCCTTCAGCGATCAGACCGTCTCGACTGGTATCAGCGCGTCGTACAGCGGCACGCAACCGAGCTTCACCGGCGGCGGCACGGTCGGTGACTTCAACCGCGATGGGTGGCAGGATGTCTTCTACCCCGCCGGCGGCAACGGTCCCGACCAACTGTGGATGAACAACGGCGACGGCACGTTCACGAACGAAGCCGCCGCTTGGGGCCTCGCCTTGACGCACCGCTCCAGCGCGGCCGCCGTCGGCGACTACAACAACGACGGTTGGCTGGACATCTACGTCACCAGCCACGGTCCCTCGGGAGGCGCCGCGCCGGGGTGGCACAAACTCTACCGCAATACCGGATCGAGCTTCGTCGATGAAGCCGTGGCAGCCGGCGTCAGCACGACGAACACCACGGTCGGTGACGGCTGGGGCGCGTGCTTCGGGGACATCGACCTGGACGGCGACCTCGACCTCGTCGTCGCGGGCTGGCTGGGCCCCGACGGCAACCGCATGTTCGAGAACAACGGCAATGGCACGTTCACCGACGTGACCGTTTCGGCCGGTGTCGCAAGCATGTCCAGCGACAACGGCTTCGCCCCGCGACTGTGCGACATGGACGGCGACCGCTATCCCGAGCTGATCATGATCAGCGACTTCAGCACGTCGAAGTACTTCATCAACGATCAGGACGGCACCTTCACCGAGTTCACGATCGGCTCCGGTACGAGCCAGGACGGCACCGAGATGGGCGCCACGATCGCCGACTTCGACGAGGACGGTGACTGGGACCTGTACGTCACGACGATCAGTACGAACAACCTGTACATCAACAACGGCGGTCACGTGTTCCAGAACGAGGCCAACACGAACGGCACCGCCAACACGGGCTGGGGTTGGGGTGCGGTGTCGTTCGACATGGACCACGACTCGCACATCGACCTGTTCGCCACGGCCCAGAACGGCCGCAACTACGCCTTCCACAACGACTTCCAGGCCCCCTTGAGCTTCTCCGAGGAGGGGCTCTTCAACGGCTTCGGTCAGAACGTCGACGGTCGTGGCTTGAGCCGCTTCGACTACGACAACGACGGCGACCAGGACATCATCGTCTTCACCTACGCCGGTTCGGTGCAGGTCTACCGCAACGATCTGGTGGGACCGGACAAGCACTGGCTGCGCGTCTTCCTGGATCCCGGTGAGGTCACCGACATCGCCCCGAACGGCATCGGTTCGATCATCAAGCTGACCATGGGCGCCCGCACGATCATGGGTCGCATCGACGGCGGTTCGAACTACCTGTCCACCAGCCAACTATCCGCCCACTTCGGCCTCGCCGACGTCACGACGATCGACGAGGTCCGTGTCGAGTGGACGAACGGCGACGTCACGATCCTCGAGGACATCGCAGCCGATCAGACGCTGACGATCGCGCCGCCGAACACGAACATGTTCTGCCCTTCGCTGATGAACTCGGCTGGACTGTTCTCGAAGATGATTCCGACCGGCACCTCGACCGTGGCGAACAACGACTTCGGCCTGTTCGCCAGCGATCTGCCGACCAACGAGTTCGGCATCTTCGTCATGGGCGCGAACCAGACGTACCTCCCGCTCTTCGCCGGAGTCCTCTGCGTCAACGTCCCGTTCGTGCGCGTGCTGCCGATCGTCTCGTCAGGCGTGACCGGAACGGTCAACCGCCCGATCGACATCAACGAACCTCTGATCGCCGGCGCCATCGCCCCGGGCGCCCAGTTGAACTTCCAGCTGTGGCACCGTGATGGTGTGGTCAACCAGGCCAACTTCACGAATGGCGTCGAGGTCTGGTTCGAGTAGACCTCTTCCGATTCCGACCAGATCGGCCCGGGCTTCTCACGAAGTCCGGGCCGTTCTTCTTTGGGGTCGGTCGTCCTTGTGACGGATTCAGGTTCGAGCGCGTTCAAGCCCTCGTCGGCGGACTTCGCGGGGAGGAGGAGGCCTCCCCACTTCAGGCTGGACGCTGCCCTCTCGATCGGCGACCGTGTGACTCCTTGGAATCCCGCGCAGGGGTCCTACCGGGTCATCAGGCTGCACCATGTACACGAAGCGAATCTTCTCACCCGCGACCCTGATCCTGTGGACGCGTTACGACCTGATGCTCTTCGTGGGCATCGCATCGATCCCGGTTCTCCTCTACAGCGTGTTCGACCAGCGCTGGATCCAGTTCCCGTGGCTGCCCATCGCACTCGTCGGTACGTCGGTGGCATTCATCCTCAGCTTCCAGAACAACGCCGCCTATGGCCGTGTCTGGGAGGCGCGCAAGATCTGGGGCGGAATCGTGAACTCGTCGCGGGCGCTGGGCTTCATGGTGAACGACTTCGTCACCAATGCGTTTGCGGACGACCCGGTGCCCGAGGAGGAGTTGCGCTCCATCCGTCGCCGCATGGTCATGCGTCACATCGCATGGTTGACCGCGCTCCGTCACGCCATGCGCGGCGAACGACCGTGGGAAACGAATCATCGCGCGCGGACCAACCGCGAATGGAAGGGGCGCATCCGGGTCCACGAACTCCACAACTCGCTGCAGGACGACATCGCCGGGTACGTTCCCGAGGGCGAAGGTCCCAAGGTCTGCGGCAAGGCCAACCCGGCAGCGCAATTGCTGGCGCTCCAATCGCGGGAGCTCGAGAGCCTGCGGTCGCGCGGCCTCATCGAGGACTTCCGTCACATGGAGATGCAGGGAGTCTTGAACGACCTGGTCGGTCACCAGGGCAAGTCGGAGCGCATCAAGAACTTCCCCTACCCGCGCCAGTACGCGACGTTGAACTCGACGTTCCTGTGGATCTTCCTCGTGCTCATTCCATTTGGTCTGGTGCACGAGTTCGCCAACCTCGATGCCAAGCTCGCAAACGATTACCCCTGGCTGGACGGCCTGTTCATCTGGATGAGCGTGCCCTTCAGCGTCGTCGTGATGTGGATCTTCCACACGATGGAACGGATCGGGCGCACGACGGAGAACCCGTTCGAAGGTTCGGTCAACGACGTGCCGATCACGACGATCTCGCGTGGGATCGAGATCGACCTACGTCAGATGATCGACGACGACCCCGACTCCATTCCTCCGCCGATCGGACTGCGCAACCACACGCAGACGTAGTCGACAGTCCGCGCAAGCCAGGACTCCGATCCGTGGCGTGCGAACCCGAGCCGTGATGGTCAGTCCAGATTGACCGAGATCGACGACAACTGCCCGCGCTCGAAGTCGAAGAAGGACCCGCCGAACCCGGGCCTCGGGCTGACGGATTCCACGTCCGACCAGGGGAGTTTCGTATCGGGCGAGACCAGGACGCTCCACTCTCGGTCGGCGGCATGGACGGATACCGTGTATCCATCGAAGACCTCCAACCAACGCTCGCCTGTCATTCCGACGTCACATTGAGCGAGACTCTGAACGAACCGATCATGGGGGCCGAGGGTGGTCAGCATGCTTGCAAGCATGGCCGTGCAGATCGTCCAAGTCGCGATGCGCTCCCCCATCGACCGCGAACTCTGCGGCCGCCGAACCAGGAGCAAGGGAAGAAGCGCCGCGAGGGCACAAACGACATAGTGCAGGACCCAACCGCCTGAACGCATGCCGAGGTACGCGATCCCGCCCCAGTCCGACCACATGATGAAGGCGGACCAGAACATCGCCCAAAGAATAGGGACGGCGGCGCGCAACGGCTGACTCGTCCGAATGAGCTTGGTGCCGAGCATCGCGACGAAGACCAGAACAATCGTAGGCGGAATCAGTCCTGAGAACAGGGTGCGGCCCCCATTGAAGAGCGTCAGGTTCAGCCAGAAGGCATACGGCCAGACCACGATCGCTGCGAACACGACAGCAGCTACGGAAGCCGGCCTCATTCCCCGGACGGCCGAAATCACTTCACGATCATTCGGCGTGTTCATGCGTTCTCGACTCCGGGCCAGTTATCGACAATCGTCCAAATGGATCCATGTTCTCGACATCATAGGCACACGGATCTTGAGGTGCTTGGGAAACCGGCTCAGAGCATGCTCACCGGGTCCACGTCGATCGTGATCCGAGGACGCGGATGATTCGTGGCGAAGCGTTGCAGCAGTTCGCGCGTCAACCCCAGGCCTTTGCCCTCGAGCGGGGCTTTCAACAGGAAGTGGATGCGGTGGCGGCCGCGCACCAAGGCCATCGGGGCCGGCGCCGGGCCGAGCGGGATGATGCGATGCGGCAACAGTTCCTGCATCAGCAACTCTCCCAACGCGGCGGCGGCCTGTTTGGCGCGCGGTTCTTCCTCGTCCTCGATCAATACGCGGATCAGGCGGCCGAACGGTGGATAGCCGAGCTCTTTGCGCGGTGCCAGTTCCGCTTCCACGAACGACTCGTAGTCGTGGGTCGCCGCTTTCTGGATCGCGATGTGATCGGGAGTATGCGTCTGAATGACGATACGGCCTTCGAGGTCGGCACGACCAGCGCGACCGGCGACCTGGCACAACAACTGGAAGGTGCGTTCGCCGGCGCGGAAGTCGGGCAGGTGCAACGACGAGTCCGCCGCGATCACGCCGACCAGCGTAACGCGCGGGAAGTCGAGGCCCTTGGCGATCATCTGGGTGCCGACCAGGACGTCGATCTCGCCACGACCGAACGCATCCAAGGTCGTCTCGTAATCTTCGCGCCGCAGCATCGTGTCCGAATCCATGCGCTTGACGCGCACGTCGGGCAACAGCTTCGGCAGCAGGTCCTCGACCTTCTCGGAACCTTGGCCCAGGTACTTCAAACCCGGCGCCGTGCAACTCGGGCAGTCCTTGGGCGGCACGCGCTCTTCGCAACAGGAATGGCACACAGCACGACCCGTGCGACGGTGGAACACGATCGCGGAATCGCACTGACCGCAACGCACGACCTCGCTGCAGGCCTTGCACCACAGCGTCGGCGCATACCCGCGTCGGTTCAGGAACAGGATCGCCTGCTCCTTGCGCGCGAGCGTTTCCTTCAGCCTATAGATCAGCGGGCGTGAGAACGTGCCGTCACCCTTCTGCAGCCGCATGTCGACGACCTCGACCGTCGGCATCTTACGTTCGGCCACGCGCGTCTTCAGTTCGAGCAGTTCGTAGCGACCCTGCTTGGCGTTCTCCCACGATTCCAGCGAGGGCGTCGCCGATCCCAGGATGCAAACGGCCTCGGCATCGCGCGCGCGCAACACCGCGACATCACGCGCGTGATAGCGCGGCGTCGAGCCTTGCTTGAAGCTGGGTTCGTGCTCTTCGTCCACGACGACGACACCCAGGTCGGGCATGGTTGCGAAGATGGCGGCGCGCGCTCCGACGACGACGCGCGCTTCGCCGCGACGCACGCGCTTCCACATGTCCAGCCGCTGCGAATCGGTCATGCGGCTGTGCAGCACGGCGACCGAGTCGAAGCGCGAGCGGAACCAACCGACCGTCTGGGGCGTCAATGAGATCTCGGGCACCAGGATGATCGCGCCGCGCCCCATGGCGAGCGCGCG
>JAJDEX010000128.1 GCA_029259575.1 Planctomycetota bacterium
GTCCGCTCGGGATCGAACGTCCCGGGCGGATAGGCGCCGCCGGCGATCTCCATGTCGAGCCGCTCGACCAGGTGCTCGAGCAGTCGCGTGTAGGCCGCCGCGTGCGGTGTCAGGTTCGTACCGTTCTGGGCCGCGTCGAGCAACTCGACCAGCGCGATGCGAGGATCGGGGCTCGCGCAGAACGCGACCAGTTGCGCGCGGTACTCGAGTCGCTGCATGACGCGCAGCGGCGAGAAGCCAGCGTCCCAGAGCAACCGGAAGACCGCGCCCCAGTGTTCCCCGAGCGGATAGAACCGCGCGCGATCGCAGAGGTGCGCTTCCTCGTGAACGCCGGTCACCGTGACCAGGTCGTCGAGCGTGATCGAGCCGAGCGTTCCGTCCCCAGGACCACGCTCCAGCATCACCGCCAGACGCATGCGTTGTCCTTCGTCCAACGGCAGGTCGATCGAGCGGCGTTCCTCGCGCGTCTTCGCCCGCAATCCGCGAACGTCGAGCGCAGCCTGGATGCGGGCGGGCGCGTCGGGTCCCTGGAACGCGCTGCGCAGGAGTTCCCACTCGTCCAGTTCGGAGCGGAGAGCGCTGAGCTCGAGCCAATAGCCCTCGTGCAACGCGGCCCCGGCGATGCGTGCGCCACGGCGGCCGTCGCGACCTTCCACGTCCACGCCGTCGCAGATCGCCACGGTGCCGGACCAGGGCAAGCCGAGGTGCTGGCCGGAACGTTCCTCGACCCAGACCTGGCGCATCAAGGCCGCATCGGGCGGGGTTCCCCAGGCGTCGCCGAAGAGCGGGAACCGTCCCAGCGCACGAGCCGCTTGGGCCAGTCCCGGCACGACGTCTCCGTCGGGACCGAGGCCGAGTCGTTGATCCAAAGCCGAGTAGAACGGGCCCGGGTGTACGACGGCGCCGGCGATGCCGTAGCGGATCAACGGGGACTCGATCGATTCGGTGTTCGCGAGTGCTGCGCCCAGACCCGCGTTCCCGAGGACAGCTTGGCCTTGAGTCAACACCGCCGCGACCGCGGTCAACAGATCGTCCAGGTCCTTGACCTTGGCGCCTCCATCGAGCGCCTCGCTGACCGGCACGTCGAGCTCGGGGTCGAAGCGCGCCGCCCCGCGATCGACGCGTGACACCAAACGCGAGATCTCGCGCATCATCAGCTGCCCCGCGGCGGCTCGACGGTCGAGGTGCAGCGCTTGGTCCAGGTCGCCGTACGGCAGCGCGCTGGCGTAGCTGCGTGCCGCATCGAACCACCCCACCAGAAGGAGCGCTTCCCCGAAGTCAACGGTGGCCGCCGCTCCTCCGTTCGAGGTGGCCCGGGCGGTCCGAACGAGCTCTGCCAGACCCGCGTCACGCGGCAGGCCCGCCTCGTCGAGGACTTGGCCGGGCAGGTCCTGGAGCCACTCCGCGACGACCTCGTGCGGCGGGCGCACTCCGAGTTCGAGCCCCAGACGTGCGTTGCCGTCGCGCGGTCCCTGGAGCCCACCTGCGGCACCGGCACGCTTGGCCAGAGCCAAAGCCAGCGGAGTTGTGTTCCCGCCCAACAGGGTTTGCGCTTCGAGGGCATCGAGCACCGGCGAACCGAACTCCGCCTGAAGCGAACGTTCCGCCAACGCCACGCGCCGCTTCGCGCGGTCCAGCCTGGCGACACGCCCGACGCTGCGCAATTCGTTCTGGGTCAAGCGACCGCGCGAGATCAGCTCGGCCAAGCGCACCTGGCCCCGCCGGCGCAGGTCGTCGGACCCCGAACCCGTTTCGAACCGGGCCAGGTGGACCGCGAGCCAATCACGATCGGCTTCGAGCAGATCCGGACTCGCCAGGCGCTCGGCCAGCAACGTCACCGCCTGGGGTTCGCGTCCCTCGGCATCCAAGTAGGTCGCCAAGGCATAGGTGAAGAACGTGCGCTCCCACGAATCGCGGGCGAGCGCCACGGCGCGACGACCCAGGTCGATGGCCTGGCCGCTCCTGCGATTCTGATGCTTGCGCCAAGCGAGGCCGTGCCAGGCCCAACTGCAATTCGCGTCCGCGCGGGTCGCAGCCACGAAGCGACCCGTTCCGGCATTCCCTTCGAGGCGTCCAGCCAGGTAGAGGGCGATGGGATCCTCGGGACTCTGCTGCAGCACGTCGCGCCATGAGTCCAGAGTCGTCGGCCCCAGCAAGGCCAGGTGATCCAGGTCCGCCAAGAATCGCAAGGGAGCGATCCAGGTCGGATCGAGGTCCGCGGCGGTTCGTGCCGCGGTCCGAGCAGCATCCAGGTCGCCCGATCGCTCGAACGTGCGCGCTTCGGCGAGGGCCCTGGAGGCTTCGTCCAAGGCGGGCGTGGCGACCGGCGGCCCCAGCGTGCGGCAGGCGCCACAGGCGAAGCCGACCAGGACGACCACGAGCAAGCAGCGCATGCGGCTCATCCGGGAGCGACCCAAAAGGCCTCGAGGACCGCGTCGTTCCCGCGCTCGGAGTCCCGTCGTTCGCGCAAGCGTTCGGGAACCAAGAAGCTGCCCAGGCTCGGGCCGACACCACCGCGAACGTTGCCGGTGACGACCTGGATCTGGTCGACGAAGCCAGCGTTCAGGTGCGCCTCGAGCATCTCGGGGCCGGCCTCCAACAGCACGCGTCGGAATCCGGCCTCCCACATCCACGTGTGAACATCGCGCAACTCGAGGTGCTGGCGATCGGCACCGCGGACGGGAACGACGGTAGCACCTGCGTCGGTCAACGCTCGCAGGCGCACCGGGTCGGGTCCCATCTGGGTCAGGACGTACACCGGCCCACCTGCGGGCTCGGCGTGGAAGATGCGCGCGTTCGGCGACAGGCGCAGGCTGCTGTCGAGCACGATGCGCGCGGGCTGCGAACTCGTGTCACCGGGTTCGCGCACGTTCAACTGCGGATCGTCGGCGAGCACCGTCCCCATGCCGGTCAGGATCGCGTCGCAGCGACTTCGCAACTGATGCACCGCGGCCAGGGACTCGGGCCCACTGATCGTGCGACCGTCGCCTTCGCCCTCGGGCGGAGACAGTTGCCCCGAGAGCGTCTGCGCCCACTTGGCGATGATCCACGGACGCGGACGTCGCACGCGGTCGAAGGAACTCCAGCGCAGGTAATGCGGGGACGCGCTCTCGAGGGGCGCGGCACCGGGAAGCGTGTAGACGGCGGCGCCGGCTTCCTCGAGCAGCTCGAGTCCGTGGCCGCGATGGCGCGCGTCCGGATCGACGGCGCCGACGACGACGTGACGAATCCCGCTGTCGAGCACCGCTTGGGTGCAGGACCCGGTCTTGCCGACGCTCGAACAGGGCTCGAGGGTCACGACGATCGCCTCCCACTCCTCGGGCGGCACGCCACCATCGTGCTGGGCGCTGTCGCGTGCGGCGTTCAGCGCGTCGATCTCGGCGTGCGGTCCGCCCCACACCCGGTGCCAGCCCCTGGACACGACGCGCCCGCGCCCGAGCACGGCCGCCCCGACGCAGGGATTGGGCGCGACCTCGAAGCGGTGCGTACGAGCCTCCATCGCCAGCTCGTGCAGCAGCGTGCGCAGGGCGGTGGGATCGAGGGAGAGGGCGGCGTCCAAAGCGGGAGGGGCGCGAGGGATCGTCCTCGGCGCGGCACCTAGGCTAGCCCGCGGACCCCACAGGTCGTACCCCTGCCCTGTGTGGAATGCGTCATCCCACGCGGATCCAGGCCCAGGAGCGGGCGCTCCGAGCCCCCACTTCGACCGAACGGGACAGGGTCGATTCGCCTGCGAGCGGACCCGGACACCCTCCAACCGAGTTGGAGTGTGGAATCGGGCCTCCAACCCTTGGGTCCGCGCGCTCGGGCGGGCAGACTGTTCGCCCGAATCCCGTCCGTCCCAGGTCCAGAACCCTGGACCGCCCCACCTTGGACCCAAGAGAATCATGAGCCCCGCCCCCATCCGCGTGGCCGTCACCGGCGCCGCCGGTCAGATCGGCTACGCCCTCCTGCCGCGCATCGCCAGCGGCCAGATGTTCGGCCCCGACCAGCCGGTCATCCTCCAGCTGATCGAGATCCCCGTCGAGAAGGCCATGGATGCGCTCGGCGGCGTCGCCATGGAACTCGAGGACTGCGCCTTCCCGCTGCTCCAGGACATCATCCTGACCAGCGACCCGAAGGTCGGTTTCAAGGACGCCAACCAGTGCTTGCTCGTCGGCTCCAAGCCGCGCGGTCCGGGCATGGAGCGCG
>JAJDEX010000129.1 GCA_029259575.1 Planctomycetota bacterium
AACGGTGTCGCGTTCGACACCGCGACCATCCTAGCGACCCAACTGGCTGACGAGATGCCCCGCCTCGGGCAGGATGATCCGCTCCATGGCGAGAGCCAGCGCCTTGGGCGATCCGGGGAGCGCGAAGACGACCCGCCCGGCCAGAATTCCGGCACAGGCGCGGCTCAGAATGGTCGCGGAGCCGATCTCTTCGAACGAGAGCGAGCGGAAGAGTTCCCCGAATCCCGGGATCCGGGACTCGAAGATCGCCTCGAGCGTCGGAACGGTCACGTCCCGCGGAGCGATGCCCGTCCCGCCGGTGACGAGCACCAACTCGACCTCGGCGACGGCACACGCAGCGCGCACCGCAGCTTCGATCGCCGGGGTGTCGTCGGTCACGCGATCCCGGTGCGGGGCACGATGCCCGGCGGCCTCGACGGCCTCGACCAGGAAGTCCCCCCCACGATCGGTCGTCGCATCCCGCGTGTCGCTGACCGTGACCACGGCGAACGTGCGCACGCCGGCTCCGTCGGTTCGATGTTGTTCGAGACTCATCGCGCGAGCCCTAGGACCGACCGAGCGCGGTGTTCAAAGCCGCCACACGCTGCGGATCGACGGGCGCACCCGGAACGCCATCGACCTCGAGGCACGTCGCGACGATCGCACCGTTCGCGACGGTCAACAACTCGGCGGCGTTGCTCGGGTTCAAGCCCGAACCGATGAACAGCGGCGTGTCGGGCAACGCCTCGCGCACTTGCACCAGGTCCTCCAGCGCAGCAGCCGAACCGGTGGCGCGACCACTGATGACCAACGCGTCGGCCAGACCGCGCAAACGCGCATCGCGCGCGGCATCGATCAGTCGTTCACCCGGAGGCGGCGTCGCATGCTTCACGTGGATGTCGGCGAAGATCGCCACGTGCGGAGCGAGGCGCGCACGCTCGCGCACCGTCTCGGCTGCGCGCCCCACGAGCGTACCTTGATCGGTGTGCATCGTTCCCGAATGGACGTTGACGCGCAGGAAACTGGCGCCGGTCGCTGCGCAAAGGCCCAACGCCGCACGCGCATCGTTGCGCAGCACGTTGACGCCGAGCGGGAGGTTGGGCGCGACGCGTCGCACGGCGTCGATCGCGCGCGCCATCGCCGCGATGGTCTCGCTGGGGACCGGCCCGCCGAAGAACGGCACGTCGCCGAAGTTCTCGACGACCAGCGCGTCCAGGCGACCGTCGCGCAGGCGTTCGGCGTCCTCCTCGGCGCGCGCGATCACGGCGTCCAGATCGCCGCCGAATCGCGGAGCACCGGGCAGGGCGCCGAGATGGACGACGCCCACGAGTTGAGGACGGGCGGACTTGAGATCGAGGGGCGGAGCGAGCATCGCCCCAATCTAACGGCAATCGCCGCGGGAGTTGCCGAAGCCGCCGACGTTAGGCTGGGGGCATGAACGACCGCTCTCTCCAGGACCTGACCCGCGAGTGGACGAACCTCGGCATGATCGTCGCCGTGATGCTCGTCGTAGCTCTCGGGCTCTCCCAGGCCGAGGTCGTGAACCTCGGCTCCTCGATCCTGATCGGTCTGGCCGGGATCGGGCTGCTCCTGCTCAAGCTCGGCGAGATGCTGCTGATCCTGATCGGCGAGATGCGCCGCCGCCGCGACGACGGACACCCGACCCCCTAGCCGCGACCGATCCTGCGGCGGACCTAGAGTTCGCCGTCCTCGTCCTGCTTCTTGATGTCCTTCTTGGACGGGCCATCGGCCGGCGCACTCTTCCACTCGGGGATCGTCGGCATGTCCTCGGCCTGGATCGCGATCAGGCTCATCGCCGTCGAGAACGAGCGCGTGCGCGGGAAGATGCGATCGTTCCAACCGCCGTCGTCCTCGAGCGTGCGCCACAACGTCTCGCGCATCATCGTGCGGTACTTCGCGCGCTCTTCCTTGGGCAAGTACTCGATCGCGAGCGCCGTGTAGGTGTGGCCGTAGAAGAAGTAGTACGGAGCGATGCTGAATTCGCCCTCGTGCGTGCCCTGCTTGCTCTTGCGATCGAACAGGTGGTCCCAGTTGGCGAAGAACCCGTCGATCGCCGTCTTGAGGCGTTCGGAGTCGCTGCGTCCCGCCTGGAACAGCACGAGTTCGGAGGCAGCCGAGCGTGCGGCCGACGCCGCCATCGGCTCGCTGCGATTGCGGCGACCGATCGAGTACGAGTACGAACCGGTCTCGGCGGTGCGCCCACGTTCGAGCGACGCCAGACCGCGCTCGACGAGCTGCGGATCGAAGGCGTAGCTCTGATCCTTCGCCTCGTACAGCGCGATTAACGTCGACGGCGTCATGAACGGGCTCGAGGAATTGTTGTTCGCGTAGTTCCATCCACCGCCCGGGTTCTCGTTCGCTTCGAGGCATCCGAGCAGGTGCGGGATCATCGCCTCCACGCGCTCGATCTGGTCCTTCTTGATCCTGCCGAGCTCCTTGGCGCGCAGCAGGAAGCGCAGCGCATAGGCGTGCCCCCAACCGCGCACGTCGTAACCGCGCTTCGGACCCGCGACCATGCCGGGATCGTTCTCGAGCGTGTCGAGCACGAAGACCATCGCGCGCGCGATGGCGTCCTTGCGATCCTTGTCCTTGTCGTACCCCGGCGCGTCGAACAACGACAGGCAGACGATCGACGTGCCACCAATGCGGTATCCAGGGGGAATGCGACCGTCCGGGCCCACGCGGTAGACGCCTTCGTACGGCCATTCCGATCCGGCCTTGGGATCGGCGAGCTCGTCGAGGCGCTTGCGCTCGCCGCTCTGCCACTCGTCGAACTGGCTCTCGCGAACGCGACCGACGGGCGAGTCGGGCACGTAGTTCTCCTGGCTGGCGAGCAGCAGCTCGACGGCGCGGTCGACGGCCTGCTTGACGTCCTTGTCCTTGGAAGCCTCCGCGTCTTGCGGGGAAGCGGCGAGCGGGGCGAGCAGGATGAGAGCGAGTGCGTTCATAGGAGTCCTCTTGGGGTCGGATCAGAGTACGGGCTGCGCCTCGAACCTGCGCCATCAACTGCGTACGGGCTGACCCCGGGCCACGCCACGGACACGAAGAAGCGGGCGTCCCGAGGAATCGGAACGCCCGCTTGAATGGAGCCAGAGATCGGACTTGAACCGACGACCCTCGCTTTACGAAAGCGATGCTCTACCACTGAGCTACTCTGGCGATGGCACCCTCGAAGGAGCGCACCGTTCCAGTGTCGGCCCCTGACGGGCCGTTCCTGGAGGCGAAGAGATTACCGGCTCCCCCGCCCTTCGTGAAGTGCCGGATCGGAAGAGCCTGCAGGTTTGTGCGGACGGCTCCCACGCGCTGCCCGGAGCCGTCCCGTCGACCCGGGGAGTCCAGGCCGGAATCGGCGGCGATCGGCGGTGGATACGCCCCTGGAACGCAGGACGGCCCGCGGTGAGGCGGGCCGTCCTGTTCTGATATCGAGGATGGCGCCGTGCGCCATTCGATCACGTTTCGATCACTCGCTGACGTGGATGCGGACGCGCTGGAGCAGCGCGGCACGCTCGGCGGCGTCCATCGTGGTGCGACCCAGGGCGCGGGCGGCGGCGACGCGGACTCCGAGCTCGGAGTCGGACTCGACGACGGCGGCCAGGTCGGCGGCCAGGCCGGCGATGGCTCCCGAGCGGCTCGCGATGGCGCCGATGGCGTCGGCGGCGGCCATGCGGGCTTCGTCCGAACGCTCGTCGTTCGACAGGACCGTCAGCAGGCTTCCGACGTGATCGGTGGACCCGATGATCTCGAGCGCGGACATGGCCGGAAGGGTCACGCCGTCGTTGCGGAAGGCGAGGGTCGAGGCCAGGGCGTTGGCTGCACCAGCCACGTCCGTGTGGCCCGCGGCACCCAGGGTCGCGAGCGCACCGGCGCAGCGCGCTGCGAGGGCGTCGGCCACGGCGCGGTCACCGGTCAGGCTCTCGCCGAAGACCTCGTCCAGCGCGGAGATGTCTCCCGCGTCCGACACGACGCCCGCGACGCGATCGCCGTAGGCATCGCCGAGCTCTTCGTCGGAGGTGACGAGATACACGGGGATCGTGTTGAGTCCAGCGGTGTCGGCCAAGGTCGTCAGGACTTCATCGGTGGTCGTGTTGCCGCCGGTGCGGTCCCCGACCAGGATGACGTCGACGCCGGGGATGCGCATGAGCATCGAGAGGCCCTGGCTTCCGCTTCCGCGGTGGTTGGCGAGAACGCCTTTGGCCTCGAGCGAACCCATCAGGGCCGACGTGCGATCCGCGTCCGCGTCGATGACGGCGGCGATGCGAACCACTTCGCGACCCGCGGCCTCGGTGAGTGCGGCGACGACGTTCGGCGACGCGGCGACGCCAGCGTGGTGCGCGATGTGCGCGAGGGCGACGGCGGCCTCCCCGCGCATGCTCGGGTCGGAGGCGTCGAGCGCGGCCTCGAGGCCGGGCGTCGGAGCGTGGGCTTGACGTGCGAGGGCCGCGCAGAGGCGCGCGCCCGTCGCGTTGTCGTCCTGGCGGACGCTCCAGATGAGAGCGTGGTCCAGGGCGGCGACGCCGGCGGCGGCCACGGCGAGTTCACCGATGGCGGCCTTGTCGGCCAGGTCGCCGACGTCCACGCCGTTGTCGGCGAGGAGGGCCAGCTTGGCCTGGATGTCCGTGGATTCGCGGGCGATGCCGGCAGCGGCGTCGAGGGACGTCGGAGCCAGGGACATCGCGGCGTAGTACGACTTCTTGGCCATCTCGTTGTTGTAGATGGCGCGCGGCACTTCGTGGAACTGGAGGTCACCGCCCTCCCAGGTCCAGATCACGCTGCTGTAGTCGAACGCGCGCAGCACGGTGTTGCGACGGAAGTGGTAGTCGTCCCCGTCCTTCAGGAACAGAGCGACGGCATCGCCCTGGCTTCCGCATGCGGCGGCGGCGCGCTTGGCGGCCTGGACGACCGATCCGTCGGAGTCCGTGGCGGCCACGCCCTCGAGCGTCGCGGCGGCACGGGTGTCCCCGATGTTCATCAGGGTCATGCACAGGTGACGACGCTGCATGGCGTCCTCGGTGTTCAGCGCTTCGAGAAGCGGCGGCACGACGTCGACCTCCATCTCTTGGAGGGTGTGCATCGCGCGGATGCGCCAATCGTCGTTGGCCTGGTCGCCGCGCAGAGCACGCGCCAGACGCGGAACGGCGAAGGGACCGTGGTTGCCGGCCAGCGCGTCGATCGCCTGACGGCGCTCGACAGCGTCGTCAGAGTTCTTGATCGTGTCGCACAGGGCGTTGATCGTGTCCTGATCGTTGCGACGCGCTTGGCGAGCGAGCGTGGCCCGCTCTTGCAAACGCTTGGCGATCGCCTGGTACTCGCCACCTTGCACCATCAGGTCGAGCCAGACCTGGGTGTCGGTGTCGACCCACAGTTGATAGGCCTCCTCCTGCGAGGGATCCGCCGCAAGCACCTGCTGGAGCTTGGCGAGGGCGGCATCGTTGTCGCCTTGGGCGAGAAGCGTCTTCGCTTCGTTGAAGAGCGAAGTCGCATCCTGCACGGGCGCCGCGAAGCTGAAGCTGGGGGCGGCGAGAGCTGCGAGGGCGAAGGCCAGGGTCCGGCGCGAATGAATCATGTCGGTCGATCACTCCCCCAGGAAGGGAGAGCGCAGTCGGGGGAGCACCAGCTGGGGGGGGAGCCGGTCGAGGGGGGGGAGCCAATACGGTGACCCGCGAGCGTTCGACGGATCGAATGCCGGGAGCGGGAAAGGTTGCGGAATGATACCGGGGGTCCAGGAGCGGTCAAGGAAGGGTCCTCGCCGGACTTGGGTCCGTTCGATTCCGCCCGCCCTACCGGGGCAACCTGGGCAGGCAACGAACTCCGGCCCAAGTTGAGGTCCTTCGAGGCGCCCTCCGACCAGGTCCGACGCCCGGAATGTGGGGCCTGGAGGGCCTTGGAAACCCCAGGAACCAGCGCTCCAGGCCCCGTGAGGCTGGTTTTCGGGGTTGCGGGCCGATTCGGATGGAGGCTCCGGCCGCGGGCCCGAAATCCGCGTCCGACTAGGCGGGACCCGGGGAGAGGCGGCCCAGGATCGTGCCCTTCCGGGCGCCGGTGACCTCGGGGTGGGTGACAGCCTCGCCGGTCACGAACCGCGCGGCCAGGACCGCGAAGACCAGCGCCTCGCGGGCATCCGGATCCACGCCGACCTGGCTCGAGATCGCCACGGGGCCCTCGAGGTCCTGCATCAGAGCCCGCACCAGAGCTCGGTTGTGAACGCCACCGCCGGCGAGATAGCAAGGCACGCTGGGGTCGGGGGTCCAGGCCTCCCGGGCGCGCCGGACCGCGCGTGCGATCGACAGGACGGCGCCGTAGAGCTGATCCTCGGGCTTGCCCGGAGCACGCTGCATGCGTTCCCGGATCCAGGCGTCCCCGAACGTGTCGCGGCCCGTGCTCTTGGGCGGGTGCGCCTCGAAGAACGGGTGATCGAGGAGGTGCGCGACCCAGCGGGCGTCGACGGCGCCCTCCGAGGCGCGCGCGCCGTCGCGATCGAACGGGCGACCCAGGGAATAGCGAGCGATGCCGTCGAGCAGAGCGCCCGCAGGTCCGACGTCGAAGGCCAGCCGTTGCTTGCCGTGGATCCACGTCAGGTTGGCGATACCACCCAGATTCAGCACGCACAGCGGTTCGGGCACGCCGGCGAAGACGACGTCGTCGGCGTAGGGGCTGAGCGGTGCGCCTCCCCCACCTGCCGCGATGTCGGCCTGGCGGAAGTCCGCGACGACGGGGCAGCCGGCCTCGGCCGCGATGAAGTCGCCGCCGCCGACCTGCAGCGTGACGGGCCCGCTCGCCTCGCGGTCGTCGTGATGGAAGATCGTCTGCCCGTGGCTGCCGATCAGATCGACATCGTGCTTCTTCATCTTCGCCACGTCCCGGACCGCGCGGCCGAAGGCGCGCCCCAGATCGCGGTCGAGCAGCGCGAGTTCGCGTTGCCCGCACGACGCGCGTCCCTCCAGGATCCCGCGCACGGTCTTCGCGACGTCGTCCGGGAACGGTCGCGTCACGAACGTCAGCAGTTCGGGGGCGACCCAGACGCCGTCCTCGCGCCGTAGCCTGGCGAATCCGACGTCGATCCCGTCCGCGGACGTCCCCGAGAGGACCCCAGCCACGGTCAAACCGACGTGGTCGAGTTCGTGACGCAGGCGTTCGAGGTTCATCGGGTGCGCACCGGTGGAGACAGCCGGGGCTCGCCAGCGTACCCTGGATCGCAGGCCGTCCCAGCCCCATGTACACACGATGAACTCCACACCGGAAGGCGCTCGGACCCCGATCCTCGTCGCCGACGACGACCCGGACATTCGCCTGGCCCTCGAAATGCTGCTCTCGTACGAGGGTTTCGAGGTCTGGACCGCCAAGGACGGCGAGGAGGCCTGGAAGCGCCTCGAGCACGAGCGCGGGCAAGGTCGCGCGCCGGCGGTCGTCTTGACCGACCTGAAGATGCCCGGCGTCGACGGGCTCGAACTGCTCGATCGCATCGGCACGCTCGAAGGTCCCCCGCCGGTCGTGATGATCAGCGGACACGGCGACGTCGCGACCGCGGTCGACGCGATGCAGCGCGGCGCCGCGAACTTCCTCGAGAAGCCGCTCGACGAGAACCGCGTGCGCGCGACCATCCGCGGCACGCTGCGCCAGGGCGAGCTGGAGACCGAGAACAAGGGGCTGCGCAAGCAGCTGTCCGGTCGCTGGGAGCTGATCGGCGAGTCGCCGTCGATGCAGCAGCTGCGCAAGGCGGTCGCCCAGGTCGCGCAATCCGATGCGTCCGTGTTGATCACCGGCGAGAACGGCACGGGCAAGGAAGTCGTCGCACGTAGCGTCCACTTCCTCGGCCCGCGCGCGACCGGCCCGTTCGTCACCGTGAACTCCGCCGCCATCCCCGGCGAGCTGATCGAGTCCGAGCTGTTCGGTCACGAGAAAGGCTCG
>JAJDEX010000130.1 GCA_029259575.1 Planctomycetota bacterium
TAGGTGCGGCGCGTTAGGTGCGGCGCGTTAGGTGCGGCGCGTTAGGTGCGGCGCACTGGTTGCGGCGCGTGGGTCGACTGCTCTACGAGTTGCGCGGTCGTCGTCCGGGTCAGTCCGTCAACGGGACGCGGACCTGCAGCGAGAGGTCGAAGGACTTGGGGTCGAGTTTCAGGCCGAGCAGGACGCTGGTCATCGCGTTCAGGTACTCGAGGTCGCGTTCGGTCCTGGCCATCAGGACCGGGCGTTGTTGTTCCTTGAACTCGTCGAACCACTCCTGCAACCGGATGTCGACGGTGTCCTGGAAGCTGGATTCCTCGGACTCCGACAACTGGTTGCGGTTCTTGCCTGGGAAGAGGGTCGGCAGGACTTCGTTCTCCTCGCGCGCACGACGTGACGTCCAATCGACACCGCCTCGAATCTCGAGGTCGATCGCTTGTTGCCCCATCTGCCGCATGGTGGCGCGGCCGGTCTGCGGCTTGAACCAGACGAGCAGGTTCGACGCGACCAGGCCGGAATTGAGACGCGTTTGGAATTCGGGGAGGTCCGAGAGGCGTCGCTTCCGCCCTTGGATCATGTCCTTCAGCATGTCGGGGTGGTTCGAGATGAACAGACGGTTCTCGTCGTCGAGCAGCGTGATCATCAGGCCCGTACCCGGCACGAACGGCGACCAGAACTCGCGCGCATCCATGCCGGCGAGACCGTAGATGTAGTAGCCGTCGTCGTCCGGAACGCCGCCCTTCAGGCCGAACTTGTCGGGGTGATTGCCGATGGTGTCGCGGATGCCGTTGATGTTGGTCTCGGCGGTGGCGCCCTTGGTCCACAGGATGATCGTGTAGGCGAAGACCGGCGCACCGTCGGTCTCGGGACTCATCGCTTCCTGAGTGCCTTGAATGGTCGCTTCGACGGGACCGTAGTCGTTCGGGCGCACGATGAGCGCCATGCGGTCGTAGACCGTGTCGCCGATCTCCTCGACCAGTTCGTTCAGGTTGCGCCAACGCCCGGTCGAACGGAAGGCGTCGTCCAAGTTGGAACGCAACGCAGGCTCCGCCGAGGCGAGGGCTTCGCGCAGGAGGTCCTCGACGGGACCGTGCACGTACATCATCATCGTCGCGTCGTCGGGCGTGATGCGCGCGACGTGGCGCATGACGTCGTCCTGGTCGAAGCTGTCCGAACGGTAGAGGACCTTCTGAAAGTCGGTCATCTTCTCGGACGTGAACTCCCCGTGCAGCTTCACGTCCCACCCGTTCTTCATGCGCACGCGGCCCATGAGGTTCTTGCAGCTCGCGACCTGGATCATGCGGCCCAGGAACGCCATGGCGAAACGGTCCGACTTCGGGTCCGGCCACTGCTCGGCGTTCGGGAACGTGCGGAAGTACTCGAGCAGGTTGACGATGACCTCGACCTCGGTCCCGTCGGCGTTGCGCTGCACGTGATCGTTGTAGTCACCGCTGAGGTAGACGGAGTCCATGCCGCCCGCGAGGGCCAGGCGCTCGACCTCGGTGACGTAGAAGTCCGACGTCGTGATGAGGACGACGTCCTTGTGCCGCGCGACGTGGATGGGCCGCGCCATCTGACCGCCGGAGAGCAGCCAATGCGTGTCGCTCTTGGCTTCGACCGAGATGCCCTGGGCATCCAGACCGAGGATGCCGGGATAGCTGAGCATGCTGACCGACAGCTTGCCCATCAGCCCGACGCGCCCGTAGACGGCCCATTGGGAATCGCCGATCACGCGCCCTTCGAACTCGCCCGCGATCGCGAGGTCCTCGCCGCCGAACAGGTCGAGCAGGGTGAAACCGAGCGGAATCTGCTCCTGGATCGCGTTGATCTCGTCGATCGCGGCCTCGATGCCCTGCTCCTGGTAGAGCGCTTGCTGTTCGGGCGAACCATCGAACGCTGCCCAGGCCGCGGTCTTCTGGATCTCCTCGCGGATGGCCAACATCGGGAACCCGTCGAAGGACCTGGTGAGGTTGGCCTTGGAGACGTAGAAGTCCACCTGGCGCGGGATGAGCGCCGACACATCGTGCTCCCAGTCGCTCTCGTGGGGAGTGAACAGGAGCGTCGAGAACGCGAAGTAGGCGATGAGGAAGAGCACGCCGAGGATGATCCCGGTGATCTTCAGGAATCGTTTCCCGATCTTCATGAGCGTTGGTGCGTCGGTGGAGCGACGGGTTCCGGAGGGCCCTCTCTACAAACAAGTCGGCGTGGGGGCGCACGGCCGGGAGCCACGATACAGCTCCAGCGACGGGCCCCAAGGGTCCGCTTCCGAGTCCTGACGATTCCGGAACCTGGATCTTCCCGGGCACCTGACCCTTTCGGTGAGGAGCAAAGGTCGCCAGAATCCCCGCTATGGAGGTCACACCCCGCTCCGCCGCCGTCGGCGGCTCTGCCACCCTTGCCCTGGCCGCGCGCGCCAAGGCCCTGGCCTCGGAAGGCCGCGATGTCGTGAACATGGCGGTCGGCGAGCCCGACTTCCCGGCTCCGGCCGTCGCACGCCGAGCAGCCGCCGAACTGCTCGAAACGGGCCAGGACATCCGCTACACGCCCGCGGCCGGGACACCCGCGCTGCGCAAGCTGCTGGCCGAGCACATGCACGCCACGCGCGGAGGCGATTGGTCCTCCGAAGAGGTGGTCGTGACGCATTCCTGCAAGCACGCGTTGTCCTCGACGCTGTCGGTCCTGATCCGCGAGGGTCAACGGGTCGTCCTCTTCGAGCCGGTGTGGAGCAGCTACGAAGCTGGAATTCAGATCGCCGGTGGCGAGGCGGTTCGACTGCCCGCGCGCCCCGACCTGGGCCCGAACCTCGAGGCCTTCGCAGCCTTGCTGGCCGACCGCAGGTTGTCCGCCGGCATCGTCGGAGTGATGGTCTGCTCGCCGTCGAACCCGTCGGGATACGTCTGGTCCCGCGAAGAGACCGAGACGCTAGTCGCGCTCGTCGAGCGGCACGACCTGTGGATCCTGTCGGACGAGATCTACCGCGGCCTCGTCTACGAAGGCGAGCCGGCCGTGTCACCCGCGTCCATTTCGGACCAAGGCCGCGCGCGCACCGTCGTCGTCGACGGAGCCAGCAAGGTCTTCGCCATGACCGGTTTCCGGATCGGCTTCGCGGCGGGACCCAAGAACGTCATCGACGCCATCGGTCGCGTCCAGTCCGAGACGACGGGCTGCCCGAACGCACTGTCGCAAGCGGCGTACGCCGCGGCGCTCGCCGGAGATCCGCCCGAGGTCGAAGCGATGGTGCGCGAGTTCGACGTGCGCCGCCGACACTTGATCGCTGGACTCGAAGCGATCGGCCTCCCCACTCCGTTTCCACGGGGCGCGTTCTACGCCTTCTCGAGCATCGGCGAATTCCCTGGGGGTTCGGCAGCGTTCTGCGAACAGTTGCTCGAGGAAGAGGCCGTCGCGATCGTGCCCGGGAAGATCTTCGGGATGGACGCGTACGTGCGGTTCTCGTACGCGGCATCCATGGAGCGGATCGACGCGGCGCTCGAACGGGTCGGGCGGTTCCTCGCGCAGCGGGTCTGAGCGACGGGACTGTTGCGCGCTGCGGTTCGGTGAATGCGCTTTGGTGCGCGCGCCATAGCCGCGTCGACGTGCGGAGGCAGGAGCCTCGCGTCCCCGTAGCTGACCCCGGTCGTCGGAGCGAAGGGTCTCTGCGGTTCTAGGGCAGGTCGATCAACCGCTGGATCTCGCCCGAGTCCAACATCTGCTGGTACAGGGTCTCGGCGATCCGCAGGTGCTGCTTGGCCGAGGGGTGGGTGTTGCTCGGGCTGACGACGAGGTCGCTCTGTCCGTAGTCCTTCAGGTTGAAGGCGCGACCGGTCGTCTCCAGCAGCACTTCGTCGATCTGGTATTGCAGGTCGAGCGCTGGAACGTCGTGGGCCTGCAACCACTCGAGCATTTCGCCCGCAGCGTTGTGCTCGCAGGGCGGCTCGTCGTAGGTCAAGTGTGCGAACGAGAGCAACGAGAACTGATGCTCCTCGGCCATGTCGAGCAACTGCTGGCAGGCCTGCTCGAAGGCCTCTTTGCCGTAGAGCCCGGAGTAGCGGGTCGGAGCTTCCAGAGCCGCGCCTTCGGCCTGTTCCGCGCCCCAACGTTGGCGGAAGACCAGTCCCCCTCCGCTGCTCTCGCCTTGCTCGACCGTCTCGAGTCCGGAGCTCAGGAACGTCCAGAAGAAGGAGCGCGAGACGTCGAGCGGGTCGTGCCCTTCACGCACGAAGTTGGGCGGCTCGTAGTCGTTGCCGCAGACACCCAGAACGACGAGGTTCGGGCGGAAGGCGAGCCCTTTGCGCGCCAACGTCTCGACCTGCATCACCGTGTTGTAGCCAGGCACCGAGGTGTTCACGGTGCGCCAGCGTTTCTCGTGGTGACGCTCGTTCAAGAAGTCCTCGAGGTGATCGAGGTACGCCTCGCCGTCGGCAAGGCCATGACCGAACATGATGGAGTCGCCGAGCCCGAGGATCGTGACCTCGCCGTCCGCCGGCTCGCTCGGCCGCTCGTCCGAACGGAACCCGCGCGCGTTCGTGGTGACCGGTTTCCCCTTGAACATGATCCCATCGAGGTTCGGCCGCAGTTCGTAGGCGATGCGGTCGTTCGACGACAGCTGGATCAGAGCGCCCAGACCGACGCCGCCCCGCCGCTCTTCGTACTCGGTGGTCTGCGCACGATTCCAGGAGGCCTCGAGCGCGTCCCGGTTCTGGAAGTGAACGGCGACCCGACAACCCACCTCGGCGAGGAAGAGGCTCACCAGCGTCGAGACCGTGAGAACGGCGAGTCGTTTCGTCCAGCGACGGGGTGCCGGGGTCGTTCGGGAAGCGGTCATGCGGCCTACTCTACGGGCAGGCTCGGTTGCGGCCAAGTTGACCGAACGAGCGTGTCTCGGTTGGCGAGACCGGAGTCGATTGCAGGCGACTTCGTCATGGGCTGTCCCTGTTCTTGGGCCCCCCCCGCCCCCCCGCCCCCCCCGCCCTCCGCCTGCGATAGTGGATCCGCGGATCCCGACGCTCGATCGTTTCGCGACCGTCGCCATGTGTCCGGGCTGCGCCCGGGGAACATCCCCACCCCTCCTGGAAACGAGCGTCGACCAGTGGGTCCGATCCCATGGCATCGGGCCCACACAGTCGGGCACGCATTCAGGGTTCAGTCCCGGGTCCGACTTCGGCCGCAGCCGTCACCGATTCCGAAGGGATGAGGAGGAACGGAGGTCCCCACCTGGAAACTGTCCCCGGTCCCCCGGGTGGTTTCCTCACGTTCCAGGAGAGAGACGCTTGCTGGCGCCCTGGGTCGCGCTTTGCGTGAGAAAAAGTTCGGGGGAGCGCGGTGGCGTGCGAACTCGCTTGCAACCCGTGGATGTCAGGTCGACAAGGCCGTTCGGCACGCCGAGTGCCACGCGCCGAACGCACCGCGCCGAACGCACCGCGCCTGAATCACCGCGCCTGAATCACCGCGCCTGAATCACCGCGCCGGCAAGACTGTGCCGGCAACACTGCGCCTGCATCAGCTCGGCGACGTCAACGAGTAGTGATTGCTCGCTCCCTCGAACTCGGCGGCCGCGATCTCCTGGACCTTCGCCAGCACAGCGGGATCGTTCGAGTCCGCGAAGACGTAGAACTTCCACAGGTCCCGATACGAACGCTCCAGGTCCTTGAGACGCGGCACGCGCTCCGAGAACGCTGACAACGGCCGCACGCCCTCCTCGCCGGGCCAGCGCACGTGGATGCGCGCCTCCTTCAGCTGCATCTTCTGGGCCGGGCAGTCC
>JAJDEX010000014.1 GCA_029259575.1 Planctomycetota bacterium
ACGTGTTCGCCACCTCCGTTGCGGGGGTCACGACGAGGCTGGTCTCGCTGGTGGTCACCTGGAACGGCAGCGTGGAGGACTGGGTCTCGAAGCGAATGCCGACGAGCAACGGCGTCTCGACGCGCGTCAGGACGCCCGAGGTGGGGGCCGGGCCGTTGCCCCAGATCCCGTGCGACGCGGCCTCCGCGGTGGCGGATCCGTTCGCGCCCATCACGAGCGACACGTCGTCGATCTCGGCGGAGGTTTCCTGGGCGGACGGACCTGCCTTCGCTTCGACGAGGACGCGCGCGCGGGCGTAGCCGGGAGGCGCGATGGCTTCGATCTGCACCTCGGCCCAATCGCCTTGGGACGGATCGGACCAGATGACGAACGGGGGAGCTCCCTCGCCCGTCGCGTCGTCCGAGCTCAACCATTCCAGACCCAGACGAGCCGTCGCGCGCTCGCTGCGGAGCGATGCGGCGACCTGGACGGTGCGCTTCGCAGGGACGTCGACGAAGTTGGAGCGATGCACGGCCCGCTCGCCGCCAGCGGGCTCCGCGATCAACCCCATGCGACCGGAGCGTCCCGAACCCGAGGCGATGCGGAAGGTGGCCGTGCCCGTCGTGTCGGCGTCCCAGCCGGTTCCACCGTCCTCGAACGAGCCGTCGAGGACGAGATTGCCCGCGACCTCGGCCACGGGTTGGCCGGCGCCACCGCGACGCGTCTTGGCCTCTTCCCCACCTCGGAAGAACCACCACGCCGCCCCGGCCGCGAGTGCGAGGGCCACGAGGACCAGCCCACCCACGCGACGGGAACCGGTGGCGCGTTCGATGCGGGCGGCGCGGCCGGCAGAATCGCTGGCGCTCTCACCCGGGAGGGCCGCTACCGAAGCCACGGATCCGATGCCGGCTGTTTGCGCGGAGGACGCGCTGTCCGGCGACTCGAACATCAGCGTGACATTGCCGAACGTGATCTGGGACCCGGGCTGGATCGACAGCTCCAGCACCCGCTCGCCGTTGACGCGCGTTCCGTTGGTGCTGCCGAGATCGCAGAGGGTGACGTCCGAGCCGTCGAAGCGAAGTTCAGCGTGCTTGCCGGAGACCGATGCGTCGAGGATCTGCAGGCTGCTGCCTGGACGGCGACCCACGGTGAACGTGGGCCCCTCGACGGGAATCGACTCCCCGGAACGCTCGCCGGATTCGAAGCGAAGGGAATAGCGGGAGGACATGGGGAGGGAAGGACCCGCGTTGGGGGGGGCGCGGATGCAAGGTACCCCGGGCGGGGGCCAGGGTTACGGGGGGGAGGCGGCCCTCCGGAACTCCCTTCCGGGTGCGGGCAGGACGATCGAAGGCCCAGAGGTCGGGCTCGAGCGAACAGCTCGGGAAGGGGGAGGGAGGAGGCGTGCGGAGGGGCGCGGGAAGCCGACCAGACTACCCGTGCCCAGGGTAGGAGTCCACGCGACCCTGGGGGGCCTTCGAGCACCTGGCCGGGGGGGCTCTCGGCGGAATCCGAACCAGGCTCGGGGGCGGGCTCCCGGTGCGGCCCTGGATGCCCTGCCTGCTGTGAGCCCGGGCCCCGGGACTTGTCGGCGGGATCGGTCTCCCGGACAATCCCCGCATGTGTCCGCCCCGAGGAGATGGCCGAGCGCCGCGCCGGCGTTTCCTGGTCGAGGCTGTGGACCCCGATTCCGAAGGGTTCCGGGCGGATCGCGCCCCCCAGCTTCTGGCCGAGGAACTCCCCCACGCCCTGAAGGTCCTGCGCCTCAAGGTCGGGGACGTCCTGGATGGCATGGATGGCTGTGGCCGGACCTGGCCCCTGGTGGTCTCCGCGGCGGGTCGCCATTCCCTCGATCTGGAGATCCAGGGCGATCCGGAGACCTCACCGCCGCCCGGCGCCCCCGGGGCGAGCCTGCCCGCCATCGAGGTGGCCGTCGCCTTTCCCAGGCCGTCACTGGCTGAAGAGATGGTCGGGCGACTCACGCAACTGGGCGTGGCCCGGATCCGTCCTCTGATCACGGAACGCTCGACCCCCGGAGCGTCCGACCCGAAACACGCCAAGCTGGAGCGGGTCGCCCGCGAGGCTTGCAAGCAGAGTGGACGTGCTTGGTTCCCGGCGATCCTGGAACCGATGGACCTGACCGCGTGGCTCGCGGGGCTGAACGTCCCGGCCACGCACCTGGATGCCTCCGGTGGAACGCGGGTCGCGGACTGGGCGGAGGGTCGCAGTGGCAGCTCCGAGATGGCACTTGCGGTCGGTCCCGAGGGCGGGTGGAGCGATCCGGAGCGCGACGCGTTGCACCGCGCCGGTGTCGGCGCGACACGCTTGGCGCCGCACATCCTGCGCACGGAGACCGCCGCCGAAGCTGCCGCGGCGATCCTGGTGCAATGCGTCATGCGGGACGCGTGATGCGAAAGATGGCGGGATGTGAGTCCGCGCCCGTCACGATCTTCCGGCGCACGACGATGCAGCCAGCCGGGTCCTGCCGTTGGCGGCATGGAAGTGACGGACGCAGGACTGGACTCACCACGTCGCAAGGGAACGAAGGACACCAGCGTCTTCGCGCGCACGAGGTCGGACACCCGAAGTCCTACGTCGCTTGGCGTGAGTTCGGGAACGGCATCCGTTCGCGCAGACTGACCCAGCGGTCATCGCCAACGACGACGTGATCGAGCAACGGGATGCCGAGCAGCTCCCCCACTTCGATCAAGCGACGCGTCACCGCGCGGTCCTCCTGGGACGGCTCGGGATCTCCGGATGGATGGTTGTGTACGACGACCAACGCGGCCGCCGATCTGCGGATCGCTTCCCGAAACACTTCGCGGGGATGCACCAACGACGTCGTCAGAGTTCCCGCGCTGACGAGAACACGATGCAGCAGTCGGTGCCGAGCATCGAGCAGAAGGGCGTGGAACGTCTCCTGTTCCAAGCCACGCAGGATCGGCGCCATGCGCGCGACGACCTCGCTCGGATGGCGCAACGACGCGGTCGGTCGCCGTCGATGCGATTCCACGCGTCGACCCAATTCGAAAGCACATGCCAAACGCTCGGCCTGCGGTCCGGTCAATCCCATCGACGCCAAGCCGGGGATGTCCATGCGAGACAGGACGCTGAGCGAAGCACGCTCGAGCAATGCGGCCGATCGTGCATGACCGCCTGCGCGCGATCCGAACAAGCGAACCAAGAGCGCGCACAACGAAGCGGGACCGACCTCCAGCTCGTGCGCGTTCCTGGGCGCAGCGCCCGCCGTGGTGACGGCAGGATCATCGTGCGCAAGGTGCGGTGGCGGCGATTCGCGATGACGCTCGGAATCCGAATCAGCGGACGCCGGCATGGGGCTGCGCTCCTTCGATTCAAGGATTGGGGAAGCCTCGCGGGCGGTTCCAAAGAGTGATTTCAAGGGCGTCGAGTGCATGTAGAGGAGGACGCTCCACCTCGGCACGGGTTGCACGTTCGAAGCTGGAACCCTCGAAATCACGCCGGCAGGGGCCCGTGGAAGCCCCCAGGGTTCCCATCACCGGGACATCTCGGGATTTGTCTCGGAAAGAGAGCCGAGGTTTGAATCCTGCGCCGAAGGTGGGATTGCGGGCTTTGGAGCAGCTCGCATTTGGAAAGCGAAGTTAAGGAGAACCGTTGGGGACTCGCCCTCGACGGCGCGTGCGAACGCGACGAACAGGGCGGGCGATTGCGTAGCAATCCCGATGGCTTTGCGGGTGGAGCCCCGCAAGGCGAGCCGTGGGCCTCGGTCCATGGCGCAACGAGTGGCCACCACCCGGTGTGGCCGCTCGTTTTTTTGTGCTCGGCTTCCTGCGCGACGTCGACTCCGCAATGGCGCGGGGTCCAGGAGTCCGCGGGGCCACCTGGAGGCCATTCCAGCCCGTTCCTCTCGTCGCGAACCACCTGAAGGAGCGGGCACCCACGGCTGCGGGAAACGGCTCTGCTAGAATCCAGGATCTCCGGATCCGGAGACTCGCCCGTGTTGAAGCCCCGCCCACGCCCCCGAGCCACTTGGTGGTTGCGATGGATCGCACGGATCGCGGTCGTCGTCCTGGTTGCGACGACGGAAGCGCAGGCGCAACGCTACCTCGCCCACCATTACGGCGAAACGGACGGGCTGCCGAGCCCTCGCATCTCGGACATCGTTCAG
>JAJDEX010000131.1 GCA_029259575.1 Planctomycetota bacterium
AAGTACGGCTCGAACAGGCGCGTCTCGACGTCCGGCGCCAGGCCGACGCCCTCGTCCTCGATCTCGACGTGCACGAACTCGCCTTCGCAGCGCACACGGGCCACGAGGCGCCCGCCGTCCGGCATCGCTTCGATCGCGTTCGACACGAGGTTCAGGACGGCGCGCTGCAACTCGCCCGGGTCGGCCCAGACGTGTCCCCCATCGCCTTCGCGCAGGATCTCGACGCCGACGTCGCCGGCCCACGCGGCGGACAGTCCGGTGACCTCGTCGACGATCGCGCCCACGTCGACGTCCTGGGGTTCGCGGTGCTCGCCCGCGAAGGCGCTGAAGTCCCGCGCGATGTCCCGCATGGCTTCGGTCTGCCGCTCGATCATCCCGATGGTGCGTTGCAGGATCGAGTCGAAGTCCTCGTGGTTCTCCTCGCGCGCGCGGCGCAGGAGCCCGGCCGACAACGTGATCGGTGTCAACGGGTTCTTGATCTCGTGCGCGACCTGGCGCGCCATCTCACGCCAGGCGGCTTCCTTCTCGGCCTGGACCAACTGGCTGCGGCTGGTCTTGAGCTCGTCCGTCATCGTGTTGAACGAGCGGGCGAGGTCGCCGAGTTCGTCGCCGCGGTTCAGCTCGATGTGCGCGTCCAGGTCGCCGGACGCGATGCGCCGCGTGTGCTTCTCGAGCTCCTGGATCGGACGCGTCGTGCGCCGAGCCACGAAACCCGCCACCGTCGCCGCGATCAAGACGCCCAGCGCCGTCGCCACCACCAGGAAGTGGGAAAGTTCGCGCACCGGCGTGTTGATGTCGGGCTTGTCGACGCCGACACCGACCGTCCAACCGACGCCGCCGTCCTCGACCCGCGTCATGCGCCGGAACGCAGCCTTCTTGTCGACGCCGCGGAACTGGTAGTCGGGGTACATCCCCCATTCCGCCGCGCGCGCCGCGTCCACCAGGATCTGCAGCTGCCCGTTCTCGAGGGTCGTGACCTTCCGACCCAGCAGCCCCTTCGCTTTGTGCGCCAGGATCGTGTTGGCGTCGGCGCCCCAGATCCACGCATAGGAGGTCGTGTAGATGTCCTCGGCGCCGGTCCCCGAACCGTCCTCGACCAGCCGCCGCACGCCGTAGGTCGCGATCAACTCCTGGACGTGGTCGAGGCTCATCAGCGCGAGCACGACGCCCAACTCGGGATCGGTCTGCTCGCCCTGATTGGGAACGCGCGCGGCCACGGCGAGGTAGTGCCCCTGGTCTCCGGTCACACCGAGCTGACTCTCGAGCGTGCCCGGACCGGCGGTGGCCCGACCCGTCGCCAGCGCGCTGGCCAGCCAATCGCGGTCGCTGAGGTCGCTCGCAAGGACATCGTGTCGCACCACCGGGTCCAACGCGGCGCCGTCGTAGCCGTTGCGATTGACGGCGAGCACCTGCCCCTCGCGGTCGATCACGAGTACGTACTGATGCACGCCGAAGTGCTGGGTCAGGCTGTCGAACAGTCCTTCGACGTCGTCCTCGAAGATGCCGCGATCGCCGTCCCGGTCGGCCAGGAACCAGTTGATCTGGGCGATCCCGGCCAGGAACTCGACCTGCTTGCTGCGGTCGACCAGGTCCTCCTCGATCCGGCTCGCCAGATCGGCGGCCGTCGAGAGCAGGTGGAAGCGCACGACGTCCTCGGACTGCGCGGTGACCCTGGCCTCGACGAGGATCGCGAACGCGGTGAAGGGAATCACCACCGCGGCCACCACCGCGAGAACCCACTTGGTCGAGATGCGCCGTATCATCTGCGGCGATTCTACGGCACGGGCCCCAGCATTCGTACGGCGCCCTCCCCAAGGCCGCCTTCGTGGACGCGTTCCACGACCCCGGCGCTCCTCTCCCTTCCCGTCTCGACCCCATGGCGACAGGCTCCCGCGATTCCAACCGTTCGAGCGATCCTTCGTCGAAATCGACGGCGGAAGCGGGCGCGGACGAGCGGATCCTCATCGTGCGCCTCTCGCACCTGGGGGACGTCTGCCATGCGCTGCCCGTCTACCACGCGCTGCGGCGGACCCGACCGGGCGCCAGCCTCGCCTGGATCGTCCAGAGCGAGTTCGCGCCATTGATCGAACCGCTTCCGGGCATCGCGCGCGTGATCCGATTCGACCGGCACGGGGGGCTGGGCGCCTGGCGCCGGGTTCGCCGCGAGATGCGCGCGTTCGACCCGACCTGGACCATCGACTGCCAGGGCAACCTGAAGAGCGCGGCCGCCACTCTGCTGTCCGGTGCCGCCAAGCGTACGGGACTGCATCCCGAGGAATGGCGCGAGGCCTTCGGCGCGCGGGTCCTGACGGATCCTGCGCCGCCGCCGTACGGGCGACATGCCATCCATCGCATGCAGTCGATCATCGAGTGCATCGACTTCGGCGGCGAGGACCCGGACATCTCGTTGCCGCTCTCCGAGAACGCTCGCACCGCGGGTCGCAGCGCGCTGGACCGTCGCTTACCCGATCGAGGACGACCGCGCCGCGTGCTGCACCTGGGCCGTGCTGGCGATCCGCGCTCGTGGCCGATCGAACACGTCGCTGTCTGTGCGCGGTCGTTGGCGGATGCGGGTGAGGACCTGCTGCTCATCGCCGGACCGGCCGAACTGGAGTTGGGGCAGCGACTCGCGCTCCAGCTGGGCGACGTCGACGGCATCTTCCATTGGCACGACCAGGGTGGTCTGCCCGAGCTGGCCGCGTTCCTGGCCGCAGCGGCCGAAGCCGGCATCCGCGTCATCGCGGGAGACTCCGGTCCTTGCCATCTGGCGGCGGCCACCGGCTGCGGGATCGACCTGATCGTCGGCAGCCAGGACCCCGAGTTGACCGGACCGTGGCCCTCGGCCTCCACCAAGAACAGCCCCCACCGACTTCACCGCGCACCGAGCGGTGATCGGATCACGGACGTGGACCCCAAGACCGTTGCCGGTCGCCTACTGAACGAGGACGCCTGACGTGCGGATGTTCCACTACTTCGCGATCGCGGTGACGCTCACCGCCGTCGCCTTGCTCACGGCGGCGGGCCTCGGCTTCGCGCGCAACCTCGGCCTCGAGGTCGAGTCCGAGACGCATTTCCTGGTCGCGCTCATCGCCGCGATCCTGGCGATCGGCACGAACACGATGTTGATCGTGTTCATGATCGTGACCGGACGCATCCTGCGCGAGGCCGTGCGCGCGCGCGACCTGCCGCGCGAGTTCCTGGACGAGCTGAACGTCTTCTTCGCGGACAAGGCGGCCTACCCCGCGGCGATCGGCGCAGCGTTCTCGATCGTGGTCGCGGGCGTGCTGGCCTTCGCCGGTCGCCACTACGAATTGTCGGTCTGGGTGCATGGCTCGGTCGGCGTGTTCGCGCTGGGCATCAACCTCGCGGTCATCCCGATCGAACTCGGCGCATTGAAGGCCAACCAACGCTTGGTCGACCGCGCGGCGACGGCGCTCAACAAGATCGACGCGGACCTCGAAGAGCGCGGCGAGCTTCCCGAGGAGGAACCGCTGCAACCCGCGATGATCGCGCGTTCAGCGTGGATCGTCGCCGTCAGCGCGTGGATGCCGTGGGGCTACTGGGGCCTCGTCGAGTACCGCGGCGACTTCGGCCGCGCGAGCATCCACCCGTGGCTCGAGGTCTCGATCCTGGCCGTGCTGGTCGCCTGGATGGCCGGGCGTGCGGCGCGCGACGAGCGCGCGGCGGCCGACGGCGAATCGAATTGACCCTGCGCCTGAGCGGGTCCACGCGCGACGTACGCAGCGCCTTCACCAGCTGACCCGCGGAAACGAACACGGCGCGGTCGATGCCGCGCCGTGGTCCTGGATCCGGTGCGCTTCGCGCGCTCAGCCGTCAGTATCTTCGCCCGCGTCTTCGCTGGTGTCGGCGGTGACGTCCTCGAGCGACTCCTCGCCATCCTCGGCGTCCTCGACGATCGGTTCCTCGGGCTCGACGACCTCGGGCTTCGGCTCCGGACCGAGCCGCGCCAGTTGCGCCTGGATGTCCTTGTACTCCTTCCAGATGATCTCGATCTGGCGGAGCTTGCTGCGCTTGACCTCGGGATCGTCCGCGGCCATCGCCTCTTCATAGAGCTCCGCGGCCACGATCACGTCGCCCCGCAGGGTGTCCAGTCGAGCGATCGCGTCCTTGTAGACGGAGCGCATCTCCAGCACGCGCTCGTAAGACTCGATCGCCTTCTCGTACCGGTAGTCGCGCTCGAAATCGAGGGCCAACTGATAGGTCGCCTCGACCACCGCATCCTGGATCGTCGCCTCGACCTCGTCGAACTTGTGCTGACGCGTCAACGTGATGGCACGGCCCTCGGCCAGGATCCCGCGTGCCGACTCGAAGAGGCCACGGCGGATCTGCATCTCACCGTCCTTGAGCTTCTCGTTCGCCTTGGCTTCGACCTTGCAACGCTCGTAGCCGTCGATGGCGGTCTGGTTCTTCGGGTTGAGCAACGTCGCCATGCGATATTCGTTGCGCGCCGCCGAGAACAGTTCCTCGCTCTCGAGGTTCTGCGCCACACGAACACGGTTCTGCGCGAGCTCCAGTTCGACCTCGGAGACGCGGCCCGCTGAGCGGTCCGCATTGGTCGCGTACTTGCCGGACGCCGAGTACTCGTGACGCGCCAGGAACAGCTCGTACTGATTGTGCGCGCGGGTGCCCGAGCGGTAGAGCTCGTCCTCCTGCCCCTCGCGATAGTTCGCCTGCTTCAACACGCGCGCCAGGCCCGTGATCGCAGCCGGCATGTCCGGCCAGTGCAACAGCACGTTCTCGTAGGCTTCGTTGGCGCCGACCAACTTGTCCTCGGCGTGCAGTTCGCGCGCGCGCGTCAGCCAGCTGTCTGCGAGCACGCGGTGCGTCTTGGCCAGCCACTGACGCGGGAGCTCGGACTCGGGGTCGACCTTGGCCGCCATCTCGAAGATCTCGATCGCGCGGTCGTCGTTCCCGTCGAACGTCGCTTGACGGCCCCGATTCAACAGATAGGCCAACGAGGCAGCTTTGTGCTCGGCCTGGGCGACGGAGCTCTTCGGGCGGGCCTTGGCGTTGCTCGCCGCCAACTCGACGGCCTCGGAGTACCGCTCGTGACGCACCAACCAGTTCACGTCCTGGCCCTCGTCGCTGCCGGTCGAGGCGCAACTGCCGAGGAAGCTGGTGGCTCCAAGAAGGAGGGCAGCGCCCAGGAGGCGCTGCGGACGGTTCGTGGCGAAGGGGGCGGAGTTCGGCATGGAGGTCGGGGTCCCTGGAATCGGGTGTGCTGGGGATGGACGCCTAGGTCTGGGTCGTCTTCCCCGGTTCCTGGGGCTCGTGGGGGCCATACAACCCGCCCGGGGGCCCGAGAGCAAGCCTCCCCACCCCGCCGGATCGCTTTCCGGACGGGGAGGCCTCAGGAACGCATGGAGTCGAACAGGACGACCCCCAAGCTTCCGAAGACCAACAGGGGCAGCCAGCAGGCCATCAGGGGCGAGATGCTGCCCTCGAGGCCGAGGGTCCGGAGCACGAAGTCGGCCGCGAAGAAGAAGACGCACAGGAGTCCGCCGAGGGCCATGCGCTCGCTGCCCCGGCCGCGCTCGTACTGGAAGAGCAACGGAACGCCGACGATCAGCAGCACCAGGTTCGCCAGCGGGAAGGTCAGGTTGTAGTGCCAGAGGGTGCGGAAGGCGGCGTCCTCGGGCTCGCGCTGGATCAGCTGCTGGACCTCGGCGAACGAGAGCTGCAGCGGGTCACGCGAGCGACGATAGGTCTCGACCAGCGCGGGATCGAACTCGAAGCCCTCGAGCACGGTGACCTCGGTCACGTCGGACACGCCCTCCTCGACGAGGCGCCGTTCGCCGTTGGTGAGGACCCACTGCGTACCGTCCCACGTCGCTCGGTCGGACTCGACCTTCACGTACGGCGCGTCGTCCCGGTTCTGGCGATTCAAGATCGCGGTCATGCCCTCGGCCCAGGGCGCATCGCCTTCGTTCAGCGCCGGGTGATAGCCCTTCAGGAACACGACCGAACTGGACAGGTCGTAGACGTGTACGTCGTCGATGACGTACGGATCGCCCGGATTCTCGATGGCGAAGAGCAGGTGGTCGCGTTTCGTCGCCATCTCCTCGACCAGGAACTCGCGCAAGCCGAACATGCCGACCGCCAGCAACGTCCCCATGATCAGGACGGGGACCAACAGGCGGTGCACGCTGATGCCGGCGGCCAGGACGGCGGTGACCTCGTTCTTCTTCAGCAGTCGGTTCACCGTGAACAGGCCGGCGAGCAGACTGACGAACGGCGCGACCTGCAGGAACAGGAACGGCACCTGGGTCAGGTAATAGGACGCGATGTGCAGCCCCGACGCCTGGCTCCCGTCGGCGTTCGTCGCCAGGTAGTCCGGCAGGTTCGAGGCCATGTCGAGGACCGTGTAGAGCCCCAGCACCAGGAACAGGGCGACGGCGTACGAACCGACGAAGTGCGAGGTCACGTACCGATCGAGTCGGCCCATGAGCGGCAACGGCCGGCGCTCGACGTTCTGGTTCTTCGCGCTCATCGCCGCAGTCCTTTGCGCAGCAGCGGGATCGAGACCAAGCCGCCCAAGATCGTCGTCCACCATGCGGCGGCCCAGTTCGGCAGCACCTGCGCGCTGGCCATCTCGCGCCCGACGTTCATGGACAGGACGTAGTAGAGGATGCCGAAGCCGGACGCGACCGCGAGCGCGCCGAGTTGGGTGCCACGCCGCAGGATGAGCCCGGTCGGAACGCCGATCACCAGGAACAGGAGGTAGACGACCGAGAGGGCGGCCCGTTTGTGCACCTCGTAGCGCAGGTTGTCCTCCTCGCCCTCGTCGAAGTTCCCTTGGGCCAGACGCTCGCGAATCTCGCCGTTCGTCATGTAGCGACCCCGCGTGCTCTGCTTCTTGCGCGGACCGATCACCGTGTCCAGCGGGATCTCCATGATCAGATGCGCGGTCTTGGCGACGGGGAAGTTCGGCAGGATCGAGTACACGCCGTACAGGTCGATCTTGATGACGCCGCGCTCGGTGCGGATGTGCGCGCGGTCGGCGAACGTGTCGATGTCCGCGGGACCTGCGTCGGGCGCGCCCGTGGGACCGGCCTCGTCGGGCAACCGGATGAAGACCTCGTACCACCAATCGGGGTCGCTCGGATCGCGCCACTTGGCGGACACGAACAACTCGTCGTACGAGATGGTCGTGCGCCCGGGATCGAGCGAGGACAGCGCGCGCTCGGCCGCCGCGACCAGCATCTCGCGCTGCTCGCCCTTCAACCGGGGCACCTGGGTCCCGAGCAACCACCAGGTGAGCCCGGACAGGCCCAGCGCGACGATCAGGCCGGGCACGAGGATGCGCGCCGGGTGGAAGCCCGCCATCTGGATCGCGGTCCATTCGCGGTCCGAGGCGATCCGCCCGTACGTCGCCACGATCGCCAGCAGGAAGCACAGCGGCAGCAGGTACGGCGCCAGCGTCTGGAACACGATCGGCAGATAACCCGCGAGCAGCCCGATGTCGGGGTTCGGGATCTTGTGGACCGTACTGACGGCGATGCCAGGTACGGCCAGGACGAGCACCGCGCCCACGCCGAACAGCAGCGAGAACACGATCTGCCGCAGGAGGTAGAGGAAGATCTTCACGTGCAGAGCAGGATCCATCGGGTGCGGGACGCGAGGGTCCAGCCGCCGATGGGAGCGCGCGAATTGTAGGGCCGCTAGCGCCCCATTCCGACGCTCTTACAATGGATCGATGCCCATCCATCGCGAGATCCTGAAAACGGGGCCCAAGCGCACCGTGTGGATCGAGTCCGAGGGTGGTGTCGCGAGGCGGGTCGTCAAGCGTTTCCACGCACCCGGTGTGCTCGACCGGCTCAAGGACGGGCACCGGGCACGCCGCGAGGTCCGTGCGCTGGAACGGCTGGCCGGCCTGGGTCTGCGCGTCCCGGTCGGCGCCATCGCGCGGCGATCCGAAGGATTCTGGCAGCTCGAGACCGATGCCGTTCCGGGGGGCGCCAGCCTGGAGCACGTCCTCGACGGGCGCGCGCCCTGGCCGGCACGCCCCGGCGTCGTCGCCCGCGAGCTCGCCGCGCTGGTGCTGCAACTCGAAGCGGCGGGGCTCGTCCATCCCGATCCGCACCCGGGGAACGTCGTGCTCGACGGGGACGGGCGCGCCTGGCTGATCGACCTGGCGCGCGTCCGGCGCGGATCGGCGCCCGCTGGGCTCCTGGTCACCCTGGCCGCCTCGGTCCGCGAGATCAGCTCGCGGACCTTTCGCCGACGCTATGTGCGCGCCGAGGAAACCCTGCGCGGCCTCCCCCACCGGGACCGCAACGAGCTGCGCGACCTCGAGACCCGCGCACGTCAGGTTCGTCGGGACGCCGGCGAGGCACAGCTCGATCGCTGGACGCGCGAGAGCGGGGCCGTCACGGCGTGCACCGGACGCACGCCGGGCTGGAAGCTGCGTGAGCTCCCGCCCGGGCCCTGGACGCGTGTCCGGTTCGCGAACGAGGACGAGGCGCGGCAGGTCTGGACCGACCTCGCGCGGTGGCGCGAACACCGCATCCCTGGACCGCTCCCGGTCCTGCTTCGATTGGGTCGCCGCCCGCGCATCGTCGTGACGAACCGCGACGAACCGGGGGACCGGGCGCGGGCTCTCGGCGACCGTGGTCTTGCGGCTCGACACCCGCTCGAGGGCCGGGTGCCTTGGGCTCCGCGCGAGTGACACAGCCCATGACTGGACCTGGAACGAGAAAGGGGGCGCCGCTACCAGCGGCGCCCCCATACATTCCACACCCCGGCGTGAGCCAGGGCCTCCTCTAGAATCTCTAGAACTGCGCGGTGAGCACGTTCGAGAAGTTGGCCGAGTCACCGGGCATCGCGATCTGGTCGCGGTACCACAGCTGGAAGCTCCAGGTGTCGCCGGGCATGATCGGCATGACCGCCGGGGAGAACGGCAGCTCGAGCGGGACGTCGAATCCCGAACCGCTGACCGAGGTGCCCGAGATGTTCTGCAGGACGCCGGCGCCGTCGAACTGGCCGAGGGAGTTCAGCTGCGGGAGGCCCTGGTTCGTGGCGACCTGCAGGTTGTAGCGCCCGGTCGGGTTGTCGAGGCAGAGCACGCCGTTGAAGACCGCGGTCGAGTTGGTGGCGGAGCTGGAGACCAGCAGGAAGCCGAACTCACCGGCGGGACCGTCGGTCGCCTCGATGTGCAGGTCGCTGCCGACACCGCTGCCGAACGCACTCGTGTCGAGCTTGCAGTAGTTGCCCAGGAAGTGGTTGTTGGCGGGATCGCAGGTGATCGAGGTGTTCGTCAGATCGACCTCGATGAGGACGGCCACGTCCACACCACCGGTGGTCTGGATGCGCTTCAGGATCCACGATCCGTTCTCGCTGGCCGACATGTAACGGCTGCTCGCTTCGATGTCCTCGACGAGGCTGCCGTTGACGATGGTGACGCCTTCCTGGATCAGGATCGTGTTGTCGCGGAAGAGGCCGCCGTCGAATCCGGTCAGGTCGGCCCAGTCACAGAGCCAGGTGATCGAATCGTTGTCGTGCAGGACGGGCTGCCCGAAAGCGGACCCGGTGATGACCCAACCGCCGGCGATGCCGGGGACCGGATCGCCTTCCTTGCGGACGATGGCGCCGTTCTTGATCAGCATGAAGTCGTCCGAGGTCGGACCATCGTCCTCGACCACGGCGATCCAATCGCCAGCGTTGTTGATGCTGACCTCGGCCGAGGTGAGGTGGCCGTACGGAAAGCCGTTCAGTTGCGGGGAGGGATCCGCTTCCCAGATGATCTCGGTCGTGTCGAGGTAGTAGTGGCTGTCGTTGTCACTGGTGCTCGTTCCGGTACCGGCGTTGTCGTCGACCATGAAGATGGTCTGGCCCGAATCGTTGAAGTCGATGTTCTCCTGGTTCATCGTGAAGCCTTGAACCGTGCTGCCACCGTGGTCGCCCGTGCCACCGAAGACGGCGGAGTGGTCCACGCCATCGACGGCGAACATCGTCTGGGAGAGGATGTTGCCCGCGCCGTCGTGAACGATCTTGACCAGCATGTCGTCACTGTCGGTGTTGGTGCGGCCGCCGACGATCAACTCGTTGCTGTTGTTCTGCCAGACCTCGGAGAGCGAGTCCCAGACCGCGCCGACGGGCTCCTCGAGCCCGAAGCCGGCGGGAACGATCATCGAATCGACCAAGGTGACGCCCTCTTCGATGAGGGGGTACGTGATGCCCGTGGTGCCGTTGGTCCAGAAGAGAACACGGTGGTTCGGAAGAACCGCGAGCGGATCCGCGATCGTGAACAGCAGGCTGCGATCACCGAGATCATTGATGTCGATCGAGTCGATCGTGCCGGTCTGGACCCAGGTGCCGGCGTGCGACGCGGGGAAGCCGAGGTCGGTGCCTTCCAGGTGAATCGCGACGCCGTTGAAGGCGAGGCCGAAGTCCAAGCTCGAGTCGGGGTTGTCGGAGTCGTACTCGATGAGCCAGTCGCCGTTGTTGTTGACGTCCACGTGGTTGATCGCGAGGACGGCCCCGTTCGGCATCACTTCGACGCCCTCCGAAAGGACGGGGGTGAGCGTCGTCTGAGCCTGGGCGGTGGCGCCCAGCGCGAGCAGAGCGGTGAAGCTGAGGGTCGGTGCGTTGAAGAGTTTCATCGTCGTTGTGTGCAAGGTGGATTCCCCCGAGCCAGGAAGGACTCGGGCGGGGCCGGAGCTGGCCGCGGTCCCCAGGTTGTACCTCCTGGAACTTCTCCTGAGAAGTCCATTTGGAAAGTTTCCTGGAAAGAATTCTATCCTCCAAAGGCCTAGATCGACTATTCTGGCGCCATGCAGAACCGCTCCAAGGCCAAGAAAGCGCCCTCAGCGCAGCCCGGCAGCGACATCCGCCACCGGGTCGAGGCCGTGGGCGCCGCACTGGGCCAGGACCTGGACCGGGTCCTGGGTGGCCTGCCCCGCAGGCCCAGTGGCCCCCAGAGCCTGGCGACCCAGTTGGGCATCACGATCGTGACGGCCAGCCGCCTGCTGAAAGCGCTCGACCAGAAGGACCCGGTCGCCATCCTGCAGATGTTGCCGGGCCCGCGCCCCCTCCAGCAGTTCCTGGATGCAGCGGCCAACCAGGACATGGATCTGAAGATCGTCGAGACCGCCGGCCGGTCCGTGTCCGCCTTCGACGACCTGATCCGCGAGGCCGCCGGCGACCGCAGCAGCTTCAAGGCGATGCTCACGGCGTGGCTCCCCGAAGTCCGCCGCGTCTTCGAAGCGGAACGACGCCAGTCCGTCTTCAAGGCGATGTTCGAACTCGAAGGTGTCTCGAGCGAGCTCGAGATCGACACCATGATCCTGCGACCCGGCTCCCAAGCGGGTCGGCTCGACATCGTCGT
>JAJDEX010000132.1 GCA_029259575.1 Planctomycetota bacterium
TGCGGGTCGACCTGGGCGTCGACCAAGTCTTCGAACAGTCGCGGCAGGCTGGAGCGTGCCGGTGCGAGGCTGCGGACACCGATTCCGGCAGCGACGAGCGCGCCGTTGATCCCGCTGGCGCCGTGATCCCCGGCCGAGACGACCAGCACGTCGCCGCGACCCCGTTCCAGCGTCGCTCCGTCGAGCGCTTCGATCAGCGAGCGCGCGCGATCCCCGTCGTCAACTTCCAACCGCACGCGATCGCGCGCACCGAGCAGGTCGTCGAGCGAGCCGCACGCCGCGCGTTGGCCACGCACCAGGATCGCGGCGTGGGTGAGCACGCGCTCCATCTCGAACAACCGGTGGCTGGACAGCACGAGCGTGAGGCCTGCGTCCGCGAGCACGCGCACCAGGCGCAGGACTTCGCGCACGCCCATCGGGTCCAGTCCCGACAGCGGTTCGTCCAGCACGATCAACTCGGGCTTGCCCGCCAGCGCCATCGCGATCGACAGGCGTCGCGTCTGCCCCAGGGACAGCTTGCCGGCGCGGCGTTTGGCCAAGCTCGCGATGCCCGTGAGTTCGAGCACCTCGTCCGCCGTGCGTCCACCACCGCCGTCGCCGCGCATCTTGGCGGCCCACCCGAGGTTCTGGCGCACCGTCAAGCTGGGCAGCACGACCGCGCGATCGAACACGACGGCGACGCGACCGCGCGTCTTGTGCAGTTGCGTGGACGGCACGCCCAGGATCTCGCAGCGCCCCTCGCTGGGACGCAGCAGGCCGAGCGCGCAGTTGAGGGACGTGCTCTTCCCCGAACCGTTGGGTCCGAGCAGGCCGAACACCTGGCCCGGTTCCACGACCAGGTTCAGGTCGTTCACGGCCAGCACGTCGCCGTACCGCTTCTTCAGGCCTTCGATCACGAGGGAGGACATCGGACGGAGAGTGTGCCGGTCCGGGGGCCCCAGTCCAAGTCCCCTGGAACGACAAGAGCGGCCGACCGGGTGAGGTCGACCGCTCCCTGTGGCGAGTCGCGGAGCTCGGGTGGCTCGCGACTCGGATCAGCGCGCTTCGTCGGGCACAGCGGTGGGAGCCGTGGGCAGGTTCGCAGCGCGCCACTGGGCGCCGTCCTTCTCCCACCACTTGAGCCACGCCTTGGCGTTGCGACCCGGGTTCTGACCCGTCAAGCGGCGCAGGGCGTTCGAGGCGGCGGCGCGCTCCATGCGCACGTACTGGACCTCCTCGATCCCGCGGATGCCCGCTTCCAGGACCATCCCTTCGACCCGCACGTTCACCGTTGGATCGGCCACGGCGACGTTGGTGGCGACCTCGACGTCGAAGTCCTGGATGTAGGCCAGTTGCTTGCCCGTGAAGATGTACGAGTGCGGCACGCTGTGTCCTGCGGAACCACCCGCTTGGGCAGCCTTCAACCGCGTCATCAAGGGCTCGACGATCTCGACGTGGCCGACGTAGCCCAGAGCCTCGGTGGCCCGAACTCGAACGTGACCGTTCTGGCTGTCGAGCGCCTTCAGGAGCGGCGTGCACACGGCGGGTTCCCCCGCGCGACCCAGGGCGATCGCAGCTTCCTGGCGAATCTCCTCGGCGGGGTCGTGCACCGACAGGAGCAGGAGCCCTTTCAGCGACGTTCCGGGAGCCACGCGTCCCAGCGCATGCACGGCCAAGTGGCGGCGCGAGCGGATGGGCGAGGACAGGTCAGCCTCGAGCCGTCCCGTCACTCCGTCCCGGTCGCGAACGCCAGCCAGTTGGATCCAGGCCAGTTCCCGCAGCGAGCGCGTCCGTCCCGAAGCCCAGTCGAACAGGGCTTCGACCTCGGCGTCGTCCGCGCGCGCATGGGCATCGGGGCGCGGCAGGTGAATGCGGTGCCCGTGAGCACCCAGCACCGCCAGCGCCTTGCTGTGGTTCGGGCTCTCGTCCAGGATCTGGTCGAGGTGCGCGACGCCCTCTTCGATCAGACCTTCCTCGAAGGCCCAACCCGCGTCGGCGCTGCGCAGCGTGAGGTCCGCGCCGGCGATCTTGTTGCGCTCGCGCCAGGAGGCGAGGAGTGTCCGCTCGTCCTCGACGCGCGTGACGACTCCGTTCGGCAGGGGTTCCCAGCGCTTGCCGCGCTTGAACTCCCATTGACCGTTGTCCTGGCGGGTCACTCCACGCGCCACGCTTCCGCCACGCAGGTGCAACACGCGACGCCGCGCAGACGCCTGGTCGACGTCCTCGTCGGAATCTTCGTCGGTGGGGGGCGGAGCGGTGAGGCGGAGGTCCGCAGCGTCGGACGGGCCTGTTTCGGACGGGCCGATCTTGGTCTGGCCTGCGGCGATCGAGGTCGTGCCTGCGGTCAGGGCCAGGACGAACCAGAGAGGGGAGATGCGAGCTCGCATGGGTCGTGGAGTGCCGTGTGAGGGCACGAGTATGGGAGTACGGGACCCGCGCTACGCTTTCGCGCGGCGCGGGTGGTTCAGCGGGGCCCCTCCGCACGGTTCAGTCTAGGGACCCGGGCCAGCGGAGTTTCGAGTCCTTCCGGCGTCGTCCTCGGAAGTCCCAGGAATCCCCCTCAGAGGGCGCCGCGTCCCGGATTCGCACCATCGTAGGGCCCCTTCCCGTCCCGTGCTCCGCGCCCAGATACCCCGGACCTGCAGCAGGGGCTGCGCCTCGAAATGGCCCGGGCCGCTGATCCAGGCCAGGCCGGGCGCGACCCGATCCAGCAGCGCGGACGTCAACGGACCGACCGCGCCGTGGTGGGGCAGCAGCATCAGGTCGACGTCGCGCGGCACGTCCCCCGTTTCCAGCAAGCGCTCCCAACCTCCGTCCTCGGCGTCGGCGCACAGCAACCAACAGAACCCGTCCCCACGCACGACGACGCTGATCGAGCCCTCGTTGCCAGGTTCCAAGCTGCCGCGCAACGCCTGCACCCGATAGTCGCCCGTGTCCACCAGCGTCGTCGTTCCGATTCCCACCTGGCGGCGCGTCGGTCGCCGAGCCGTGCCTTGTGGATCCGGCACGTCGCCGACCAGCATGCCCAATGGAAAGCGCTCGACCAGGTGCCCCATGCCGGCGCGATGATCGTGATGTTCGTGGCTGAGGACGACGTGGACGCGCCCGACGTCCCAACGCGCGAGTTGTCGCGCGACGGCCTGGCCGACCTGTCCGCGATCGCGCGAGCCGGCATCGAACACCCACGCGTCCAGTCCGGGCGCGCGCAGCACCACCGCCGTCCCGTGCCCCGCATCCATGGCGATCACCTCGAGCCCCGCAGGAGCCGGCGACCACGGCAGCCACAGGACGGCGGTGGCGAGGCACGCGAACCGGCGCTCCTCGCGTCCGAACCACGAACGATGCGCGCGCGCTCCGAACGTGCGCGCCCCAGCCATCCACGCTGCCAGGATCCAGGCGATCGACACGGCGAACAGCAACGCGGCCGGCCGTTCCGGCGCGACCCACGGTGATCCCGGACAACGGTCGGCGACCTCGAGGACGGCGAACAGAGCCTGCACGACCCCGTCCAACCAACCCGCGGGCAACCAACCGGGAAGCAGGATCTCGACCCAACCCAAGGCGAGCGCCAGGGCCAACGGAGGCAGGGCCAGTGGCGTCGCCACGATGCCGATGGGGGCGACCTCGCCGAACGTCGGGAGCGTGACGGCCAACGTGCCCAGGACGGCGACGGTCGAAGCGGCGAGCGCGGTGACGACGACGTTCACGCCGACCTGCAACGGCACGCGCACGTACGGCGATCGGGGAAGTCCGAGGCGGCCGGTCGGCGCGATGCGTCCGCCCGCCGGCAAGCGCGCGAAGAGCGCGCGGCGCGCGCCACCCAGCCCCAGGATCAGCGCGACGGTCGCGCCGTTGGAGAGCTGGACCCGCACCTCGTGCGCGGCGGCTGGATCGATCTGGCACTCGAGCAGTAATGCGAAACCCCACAACGTGAGGGCGTCGACGCGGCGTCCCGGCCGGGCGAGGTCCTGCTCGGCCCGATCCCCGCGACCTCTTGAGCCGCCCCCGAACGAGCATGCGAGGCACGGCCCGAGGCTCGCCAGCGACACGGCGATGGCCGCGCGTACCACGGGTGCCTGGCCGCCCGCCATCGGGACCATCGCCAGAACGGTGAGGCTGCGCAGCGTCGCTTCGAGCAGGGCCTCGGTTCGCCCGCGTCGAGTTTGCGCGCGTTGCTGGTGCGCACCCCCGGACCGCGATCGCGGACTCAGTCGCGTGACCAACCGTGCGAGCAACCGCGCCATCGGCCCGGCGATCCAGACCGCGACCAGCCCGACGTGCAGGCCCGAGAGCGCCAGCATGTGACGCGTTCCGGTGCGCGTGAACGCCGCGGTCGTCGATCGGTCCAGCTCGGAGCGATCGCCGAGGCACAGGGCGCGCACCATCCCGCGCGTGCGCGGATCCCGCAGTCCGCTCGTGCGGGACAAGGCGCGCTCGCGCAGCGCCCCGAAGTGCACTCCGACGACGTCCCAAGGTCGGGGCGCAGCCGGAGCACACCGCGCCACGCTCTCGGGTCCCCAGACGGAGTGAATGAGCTCCGCCCGCTCACCCGGACCCGCCGCGGACCGGACCTGGCGCCGGGCCGTTGTGTAGCGGCGCACTTCGTCACCCCCGGTTCGCCATGGAATGCGCTCGGTCCCTTCCGGTGGTGTGGCCGAACCCTGTGCGGAGCGTCCCAACCAGGGGGCGTCCAGCGGGCTCGTACCGATCAACGTCGTCGATGGAATCGCGGGGTGCTTCCACGGGTTCGAGGCCCGAGGGGAAAGCGTGTCCGTCGGCGGCGCCGGCGCTCGCCAAGCACCGATCCCGAACGCGAGGACGACTACACTGGACGTCGTCCAGGTGACGCCGAGTTGCGTCCTGGGCCTTCGGCAACCGAGCCATCCGAACAGCGCGAAGAGGCCTGCCAGACAACCCAGGGCCCAACCTTGGAACTCGCCGCCCAGGAATCCCCCGGCGAACAGGCCGAGGGCGACCAGCAACAGTGGACGGCGGGAGGGGAGCACGTCCTCGGAACCGTTCCAGCGTTTGCCGGGTCGCACACCTGGTCCGGGTTTTCTCAACGGACCCGAATTCGCAAGGCCCTCCGGCTTCGGGTTCGCTCAACTGGGTTCCTTCGACTGGGCTCCCTCAACTGAGCGAACCCGAAGCCGGAGG
>JAJDEX010000133.1 GCA_029259575.1 Planctomycetota bacterium
CGGGCCTCGCCACGACCGTCGCTTGGGACGCCATCACGCCCCCCGGGCACATAGGTCCCCATGCGGCCCACCCACCACCCCCACCCCCCCACCCCGGGGGGCAGACTGGTCCGGTGGCGTCAGGGTTGCGGAGTTCGTGGAACAAACCTCGAGGCCGGATGTTCCACGTGGAACATCGACCGCCAGCACTCGCCCCCGCGCCACCCCGCCAGGTTCCGGCCATGGCCCACGACCAAGGGGGGCTTCAGCCGACCCACACCCCAGGGGGCATCCGGCCGAGTCCTTGAAAGTCGACCTAAACGCCGAGGAACAGCCGGTCCGCAAGAAACTGCGGTAGGCCGGCTTCGCGGATTCGATCCGCCTCACGCTGGATGTCGTAGTCGACACGGCGAATCTCGAGGTGTTGGGTCGTGGCGTCGAAGAGGCCCCAGGCGGCTGCCGGGATCTCGTCGCGAGGTTGTCCCACTGACCCGACATTGCAGAGAGCCTTCTCTGCTTCACCGAGGTCCACCAGCGTCGACAGGGTGTAGCTCGTTCGGTCCGGGTCCTCTCGGAGTCGGAGGATGGAAACGGGAACGTGGGTGTGGCCTACGAAGCAGACGGGCAGGGGCTGCGTGTCCAGGGATGGATCCGCGTCCTCGGTGGCCATGACGTACTTGTAGTGCTCCGGCTTGTCGAACGTGCCGTGCGCGACGGTGGCGTGTTCCACGTGGAACACCATCGGCAGGGCCTTGAGCCAATCGAGGTCCTCTTCGGAAACCTGGCTCTGGGTCCAAGCGACAGCTTCGCGCGCCATCGGGTTGAAGCAGACGGGATTGAGCTCCCCCGTTACGGCCGCGTCGTGGTTGCCCTTGACCACGCCGCAGTCGATCTCTCGCAGCATCTCGATGGCTTGAGAGGGGGCAGCGCCGTATCCCACGACGTCGCCCACGCAGAGGAACCGGTCCACACCCACCGCCCGAGCGTCCTTCAGGACAGCTTCAAGGGCGCTGATGTTGGAGTGAACATCACCTAGAACGGCGTAACGCATGGTGGGAGAAGGGTGCTGTAGCGAGCAGTATGGCTACGAGAGCCCATGCAACAGTGGGAAGGGAAGCCGCGATCTCCGTGGCGCCGAACGGTCGTAATGGAAAAGGAGCGATGGAGGGACGAACATCCAGCCAGCCGGCCAGGTGGGCCCCGGCCTCATGGGTGCCGGAGAGCCAGGTGGGAATGACCCAGACGAGTACGGGCAGGGTCCACCACGACCGACGCAGGGACCGAGTGAACGAACCAGCGCTCCCATGCCCGATCACCAAAGCCAGCGCGACCAGGTGCAACAGGCTTCCGAGCGTGGTTGCAGCGAGCTCGGTGACAGCGGACTTGGGTAGACCTCCAGCCGCGATCACCGAAGCCACCGGTGCGAGTCCGAAGACCAGGGCCGGCGTTGCCATCAACAGAGCTTCGGCCCAGAGACGACGCAATCCAACGGCGCGCGCCAGGAGCCAATCCGCTCGGGTCGCCAAGGCCTGACCCCAAAGAACTCCTGCAAGCAACCCCAGGCTCACCAACTGCTGCAGCATTCCTGGCAGGGATCCGCGGTTGGTCGTGAGGCTCAGGTTCGTCAATGTGGCCAGCGTAGGCCAAGCGGCCACGAGCAGCGCGCAGAGGAGCCAAGGTGCGGGGTGCCGAAGGACGCTTCGAAATGCCCATCGTAGAATCTGAGTGGTGGCCAAGAGTCCCTTCTATCGCTCCTGATGGTCCTAGGGAAGGAGTTTGAGGAGTGTTCCACGTGGAACAGGGCACTTGACTCGCAAGCCTGGGCCCCTACCGTGCGAGGTGTTCCACGTGGAACAATGACACCGCCACCACCCAGATCGGCATTCCACTCCCTTCGCAGGAAGACAACATCATGAGCGCACTAGGACGGGGCCTCGGCTCCCTCATCCCGGGAGGGATCGACGACCCGAAGGAAGAGGCGGTCCACGCCTTGCCGATCACCCGAATTCGGCCGAACCCGAATCAGCCCCGGAAGATCTTCGACACGGAAGCCCTCGAGCAATTGAAGGGCAGCATTCAGAAGCACGGCATTCTGCAGCCGATCTGCGTTCGTCCTGTCGACGGCGCGTTCGAGATCGTCTCGGGCGAACGTCGTTGGAGGGCTGCACGATTGGTGGGTCTCTCCGAGATGCCGGTCGTCGTGCGCGAGGACGTCACGGATGAGTTGCTCCTCGAGCTGGCGCTGGTCGAGAACGTTCACCGGGCGGATCTTGATCCCATCGAGAAGGCCCGTGCTTTCCGGGACATGGTCGAGAAGCTGAAACTCACCCAGGAGGACGTTGCGGAGCGGGTCGGCCTCAAACGCTCGACCGTCGCCAACCACTTGAGGCTCCTCGAGCTTCCCATGGAAGCCCAGGAGGCCCTTCTGGAAGGCCTGGTCACCATGGGGCACGCGCGTGCACTGCTCGCGTTCGAGGGTCAAAAGGCCATCCTCGAGGCCCTGGAGCGAGTCGTGCGCGAGGATCTTTCGGTCCGCCAGATCGAACGCCTCGCACGCGGTGGCATGCCCGCGGCGCCAATCCCCACAGCATCGACCGGCAAGGCACCCGCGACCAGCACCGCACCCAAGTCGCAGGTGCCCTGGGCCAAGGAACTCGAGGACCGAATTCGCCGTGCCCTGGGCGTTCGGGTCAAGATTCAGGACCGCGGCGGCTACAAGGGCCAGGTCACCCTGGACTACTCGGACCGCGACTCTCTGGAACGTGTCGTGGACCGACTGGCACCGCGCGACGAAATCTGATCCCAACCACCTCCGATTCGAGCTCGCTCGACCCTGGAGAGCCTGTGGACAAGGCCGTTCCGCCACGTGGAACGGCCTTGCTCGTTGAGGGCGTTGCGGAACGGGTCCGCTTGGCCCGATTCTCGAGGGAGTCACCTTGATGGCCCCCAAAGGGTCAGAATCGTCGACATTGGACCGAAGCGGAGGAACGATCCCTGGTTCGAAGCGTCCGCAGGCGATCGACCCGTCCCATTCCAGCCAGGGTTTCAGGCCCGCAACCCAATTGTGGAAAGTGGCAGCCACCCGCAGGCGCGCCTACGCATCCAGCGGAGAACAAGACCATTCGTTCCACTTGGGGCGCGGCGGCGATTTCGACCCCTCATGAGGTGATTCCACCACGGGCTTTCCGTCGGATCGAACGGCAGGGTCCATCTCGACCGCGCTTCGAGCTGGAGACAAGCGCTCCGGGCCGTGAGCATGGCGGATCCATCGAGCGGGCGTCCCGACGGGAAGTCTGCGCGAGGGAATCGAGGTCACTTCCCAAGACGCACCCTATTGGGCACGCCACTCCAGAGGTCCCCTTGCCGCAGCGGTCAGGGCTGGCTCCAACCTTGCAGACTCGGGCCGTCGTGGCGGACAGCGGCGACCGCCGGGCGAGCTCTTGGGGTCGACGTCCGAGGGGAACCGCGCAGACCGAGTCCGAATCCTCAGCTGGTTCATGTAGTTGCAATCGCTGTATTCCACGAAGAAACCAGCGTTCGCATATGGATCAACCAGCGTCCAACCTAGGCCGATTCGATGTCCATCCAAGGACGGAGACGGAGTGCGTGTGGAGGGCGAACCGCCCCGGGAACATCGCCTCGGGGCCAATTGCGGGCGATTCCGCAGCGCCTACATGAAGCCCGTCATGCCCTGGTGAGGGTGGCCCAGGGAAGGCGAACACGCACACGTAATTCCACCCAAGGTCCTCGGAAATGCAAACCGTCCGAGCCGGGATATCCGGCTCGGACGGCGGGCGCTGAGGTGACGGCGCTGACTGGGAAATCCGGCATCCCACCCACCCGTTCGGAGGTGGGGTGCGGAGCCGGACCCGCGTGAATCAGAGGCTCACTCGACGACTTTCGCGGACGTGATCACGATCGGATCCACGGGTGCGAACTGAATCTGCGTGCCCTCGTCATCGGAGCGCACCTCGCCTTCTCCGATCCTGCGCGCGATGTCCATGCCTTCCATGACTTTGCCGAAGACGACTTGGCCCTGGTCGAACTGGTAGCCGGGCGACAGGGTGATCATGAATTGACTGCCGGAGCTCTCCTGGCCGCCGGGCTTCAGGTCCATGGACAGGTAGCCTTCGTCGTGGACGAGGCCGGTCGCTTCCTTGGCGATCGTTTCCTCGGGACCGTTGTCACGGCTCCATTCCGTGGTGTCCCAGCCGGCGCCATCTTCGGGCTTCTTCGCCTTGGGGTCGCCGGTTTGGATCGTCCAGAGGCTCTGGTTCTTGATCACGCGGCTGAAGCACAGGCCGTCGTAGAACTGGTCCCGGACGAGCTTCAGCAGGTTCGCGGTGTGGTTGGGGGCCTTGTCCTGATAGAGCGCGACGCGAATCGTGCCTGCGGTGGTCTCGAAGACGACCTCGGGGGAGCCGGCGGGCGGCGCCTCGTTCGTGAGGACGGAGTTGGCTTCGCTCCAAGCCTTCTCGTCCGCAAGGCGCTCGGTCATCTTGGCCGCCAGGGTCATCTCCGCACCCTCCTTGCCGATGGGAAACTCCATCTTGGCGAGGATCGGGTGATCGCTTGCCGCGAGGGCAGCGACCGCCTGGCCCAGGGTTTCGTCGTCGTAGGTGGCGCGCGCGATCACGGCCTGACTCACCAGCATGTAGGGCTGGATCTTGGAGTCCTTCGCCGCGAGGACCGCCTTGGCGGCCAAATCGCCATCCATCTGGTTGCGAGCCTCCAAGATGTCGGCCCAGTCCGAACCCACGTTGGCGACTTCCTTCTGGGCGGAGTTCGAGCGCCAAAGGATGACGACGGCGGCGACGGCGAAGAGCAGGAAGAAGGGGATCGCCAGCCGCTCGACCGTCTGGGCGAACTTGGACTTCTCTTCCGTGACGATCGATACCTGGACAGGTGCCTTGTGCTGAGCCATGACAGGGTCCCCGTGGGAGGGGTCCTCGTGAGAGGGGCCGCGAAGCGAGGATCGCGGCGAGTTGGAGCGCGTTGCGTCCGGGGGCGCAGGGGCCGTCCGGGATCGCGGTGAGGGTCGATGCAACACCGATGGACCTTCCATCGGCATGCGGCGCGGCATTCTAGCCGCGAATCCGGGGCCTGGGGGGCGCGAGCCCCCAGGGATCCACTTCCAAGACGCGGGACCAGGCGGGCGCGCTTCGCGGGGTTGCGTCCGATTCATGACCCGCAAGGAGTCTGTTCATTCGGCCCAGAACATCGAACCCAGGCCGCGTATCCTCTCGCTCCAACCCCGGAGCCCCTCTCCCGACCATGCTGAGCCTCTTCTCCACCGCCCTGACCGTCCTTTGTCCTTCGTTGGGCACACCGCTGGCCCCGGCCACCGCTCCCAACCAGGACCAGCAGATCACAACTGTGGTTTCCGAACGGTCCGCCCACGGCCACAGCTCGCTGCATCCGTCGACTCCGACCTTGTTCCTCGAGATCCCGGACATTCCTGGTCTCGTCGCTGGCTACGAACAGAGCGCCTATGGTCGTGCGCTCGCCAACCCGGAGTTCCACGCGGCCCTCGAGAAGGTTCTGGGCCAGGAGCTTCCGGATGGTCGCTTGCCGTTGATGTCCTGGATGGACGCGTTGGCTGCCCAGGACGACGAACTCGCAGACATCTTCGCGCTCATGTCGGGCTTGGAGGCCGGCTCGATCTCGATCGCGATGCCCGATCAGCCGCCGATGGAGCTGATCATGACGCTCGAGTTGATGAGCGGCGACGAGTCGGTCGAATCGATGGGGCTCCAGGTGATGCTCGACTACAGCACCCCGGACCTCGCCGCGGACGCTCTCGAGTCGATGTGGCTACTGATGGGGGGGGAGGACGGATTCCTCGTACCGGTCGACGATGCGGCCGAGCCTGGCGGGATCGAACTCGAATCGTTGATGCGGGGCGCGAGCAACGACGCGTTCGAAGCCTCGCTGCGCCTCTTCCGGACCGGCAATCGCATCGTGCTCCTGGGCGGGAACAACACGGTCGAGGGCTTCGTCGCGCGCGCCGAAGGACTGGCCAGTCCCGACCCTCTCGCGGCCGGCCGGGGCCACTTCGGACCCGCGAGCGGCGTGACGGCGATGGAATTTCACAACGGTCTCGACGACGCACTTCTTCAGGTGCTGACGTCCGAGATCGGCCCGGTCGTGCTGCCGATCGCCGACCTCGTCGAGGGCATGGCGGGACCGCTCCTGACCATGATCCTGCGCGGCGGCGACTGGCGTATCCAGCTTGCGGACGGCCGGTTCGTGACCGACGGGATGCATGCCGTTCCGACCAACCCCTTCTCTCGAATCTTCGCTTCGGCGCCCTTGCCCGAAGGTGCGCTCGACACGGTTCCTGCCGATGCTGCCCTCGCCTGGGTCGCCCACTTCGACGCCGATGCCGCCCAGGCTTGGATCGTCGACACTCTGACGGACGGCCACCCCGAGGGCATGGGGCAGATCGAGGCCGAATACGGCTTCCGGCCGGATCGCGACCTGATCGCGCCTCTCGGCGATTCGATCACCTGGAGCATGGGGTCCTCGATCTCGGTCCTCTCGGCCCCTCCGTTGCTCGGCTCGATTCCGCTCCACGACGCGGCGACCTTCCGTGCCGGGCTCGAGAACCTCATGGCCGTCCTCGGGAAAGCGGGCCAGGGAACCTTCGAGCTCTCCGAGCGTGCGTACCGCAAGCAGCCGATCTACACCCTGCGCTTCCTGACCGACGGCGGCGGCTCGAGCGGGTTCGGATTCAACCCGGTCGCCGTTCTCTCGCCTTCGATCGTGGCCCTCGAGGACCGCGTGATCATCACGCTGAACTCCCAACACGCTCGCCGTGCCGTGCGGGCGGCCATGAGCGCCTCCGAACCCAAGGCGCCGCACCCCGGCCTCCACGGCCTCGCGTTGCCCGAGGGTTCGACCGAAGTCGCCTACGCGGACTGGATGGGGATCCTGGGGCAGACCTACGACGGTGTGCGCAAGTCGATCCTGCCCCTGATCGGGGGCAACCTCGGTGACGCGGTGCCGATCGACTTCGACGCGTTGCCCGACTCGGATCTGTTCGCGGGGTTCTGGAACCCTTCGTTCCGCTGGAAGCGCACGACCGAGACGGGAATCCTGCACCACGCCGAGTCGTCGTTCGGACCCGAGGGCCTCTTGCTGCCCAGTGCCTCCGTCTTCCTGTTCCTGGGAGTCTCGACGACGGTCGAGGCAGAGGCCGTCCCTGTCGAGGTCGACGGCGACTGACCCGAAATCGGGGCCAGACCCCCCGCATCCCCTCTCGAACCGGAGAATGGGGGGACGGCATGTCCGCTCCCCTTCACAACGAGGACCCTACGGAGTCCTCCCCGGCGATCCGTGACTTCGAACGCCCCGGCGACGGGCCGTTCGTCTACCGGCGCGCCGACCGCGCGGCTCGCAACCGACCCTGGTTGCGACGCATGCGCCGGGCGCGGCGGGCCGTGCTCTTTCCGCTGGTACGCTACCTCGGATCGTGGCTGTTTCGGGCCTACGCCTGCACGTGGCGCATTCAGCTTGCGGGCACGACGCCGGACCGTGTCCATGCGTTCCGCGACCAGGGTTGTCTCGGGATCTTCTGGCACGGTCGCGCGCTGGTGACGTTGCGCGCGTTTCGCAAGGTCCCTGCCGACGTGTTGGTCTCACCGTCGGGAGACGGCCAGCTCGTGATGGAGTTGATGCAAGGGCTGGGGTACGGCGTGATCGAAGGGTCGCGCAGTCGCGGCGGTAGTCGAGCCGTACGCGAGATGCTGCGCAGCATGCACGCGGGTCGAACGATCGCGATCACGCCGGACGGTCCTCGGGGGCCGCTGCATTCGATCACCGAAGGCGTCGCGTTCCTGGCGCGCGAAACGGGCTTTCCGATCGTCCCGATCGGGGTGGCCGTGCGCGGAGCACTCCACGCCAATTCCTGGGACAACTTCGTGATTCCGCGTCCATTCGCGAAAATCCAGGCGTGGGTGGGGGACGAGATTCGGGTGCCGCTAGGGACCGACGACGCTGGGCTGCGGGCCTTCACGTTGGCCGCGCGCGACGCTCTGATCGCTTGCGAAACGAGGGCCGCGGCCGAGCTGGGTGTGGGGACCGATTGGTGATGGGGTCGAACGCATGATTCGCGTCGCTCCCGCCGGCTGGTCGTACCCCGATTGGGAAGGGCCGGTGTACCCCGAACGCAGGCCGCGCAGCTTCCACCCCCTGCGCTTCCTGGCCGACTTCGTGGATGGGATGGAGGTCAACAGCACCTTCTATGCGATCCCGCGCGCGGAGTCCGTGGCCAAATGGGCACAGCTCGTCGAGCACAAGCCCGCCTATCGGTTCACGGCCAAGCTCTATCAGGGGTTCACGCACGGGCCCGAGGACGAAGGTCGATTCGAGTTGGAGGCCGAGGCCTTTCGGCGCGGGATCGAGCCCCTGGTTCGCCGGGAGAAGCTCGATGGGCTGCTGGTTCAGTTCCCGGTGACCTTCCAGCACGGGCCGGTCGAGGTGCGCCGATTGGGCCGGATTCGCAGCCTGTTCGCCGATTTCGACCTGATTCTCGAAGTCCGGCATCGCAGCTGGTTCGAGCCTCCGGCGCTGGCGACGCTGCGTGGGTTGCACATGTCCCTGGCTCACATCGATCTGCCCGACGCCTGGGACCATCCGCCCGCGAGCCACCCTCCGACCGGGGCCATCGGGTACCTGCGGTTGCATGGTCGAAACGCGCGCGAGTGGTTCCGCAAGGGAGCCGGGCGCGACGACCGGTACAACTACCTGTATCCGCCGGAGCAGGTGGGCGATCTCGCCCGCAAGGCGCTCTCGATCGATGCCGAGAGCGATACGACCTGGGTCGTCACGAACAACCACTTCGAAGGGCAGGCGATCGCCAACGCCCTGGAGTTCAAGTATCTGTTGTCCGGTCAGCAACCCCAGCCGGCTCCGTCGCAGCTGATCGAGGCCTTTCCGCACCTCGCCAACATCACGCGCTCCGCGGGGCAACAGGGGTTGTTCTGAGGGTTTGCGCCGCATCGTCGGCGCCGTTCGAATCGGCTGGAAACGCTCGATTCCTGGCTCGAATCGCCGCGTAGAATGCAAACCATGCTGACCTACGCCGAAGCCCTCGCAGCCCTCGACGCCTTGCCGATCGAGAGTCGGACCGAGACCCTTGGGGCCCACCTGGCGTTGGGGCGAGTTCTCGCCGAACCCGTCGCGATGGACCGCGACCAGCCGAGCTTCGATCGAGCGACCATGGATGGCTTCGCGATCGTTCTGGACGGCGCCCGCGATGTGTTCGACATCATGTCGACCGTCCTCGCCGGTCAAGCCCACGCAGGCGAACTCGCTCCGGGGCAAGCGGTGCGCATCATGACCGGCGCGCCCTGTCCGGCGGGGACGACCGTCGTTCCGGTCGAGAAGACCGAAGCCGACGGCGACCGGGTTCGGGTCACCGACACCAGCGCCCTCGTACCCGCCAAGAACATCGCGCGGCGTGGTGAGGATGCCCGGGCGGGTGACCAAGTTCTGGTCGCCGGGACCCGCCTCTCACCCGCCACCGTGGCCACGGCCGCCATGGCCGGATCGGCCGAGATCCAGGTCTATTCGCCCCCTAGCCTCGGAATCGTGACCACGGGGGACGAGGTGGGCGGAGCCGGTCCGGCCGGGATCCACGACTCGAACGGACCTCTGTTGCAGGCGTTCGCGGCCGCGCTCGGTTGCCCCACGGAACGGCACCATGCGGTCGATGATGCGGATGCGCTGCGCGGGACCTTGGGCCGTGCCGCCGCCAAGGCAAACGTCGTGATCACGGTCGGGGGCGTGTCGATGGGCACCCACGATCTGGTCCCCGGTGCCGCGCTCGACCTGGGTTTCGAGCCGGTGTTCCACAAGGTGGCGATCCAACCGGGCAAGCCGGTCTTCGTCGCCAGACACCCGGATGGAACGATCTTCCTGGGTCTCCCGGGCAATCCCGTCAGCGTGCTCGCGACCGCGCACCTGTTCGGCCTGCCCCTGATCGGACGTTTCCTCGGCGGTTGGCGGCCGACCTGGTTGTCGTTGCCGTTGACCTGCGACCACGAGCATCGCGGCAAGCGGCACCTGTTCCTGCCCGGTGTCCTCGGTGACGGTGGCGTGACGCCGATTCCCTGGAACGGCAGCGGCGACCTGCTCGCGGCCGGAGCAGGGGATGGGTTGATCGACCTCGCCGCAGGACGTCGGAGCGCCGCCGGGGACCTGGTGCGGTTCCTTCCGTTCCTGGGGCATTCGATCGGCGACCGCGGGCGGATCCCGATGCGCGGGACCTCCGGCGAGCACTGCTGAGACCGGGGCGAATCGACCGCGACGACGGCACTTCCGGGCGGGCGCATCCCTCGAACCAGGCTGTCCGGAACGGTTGGGACGGCTGGTCGACTCGACGCATGCGCGGTCGCTGCGCAGGTCTGGTTCCCTCACGCCGCGATGCCGTGGATGCGAGTCCGTTGGCTCTTCGTGGACGATCCAGGCTGGCCTCGATCCCTCACGAGCATGCACCGCAAGCACACTCGAGCGGTCGCCAGAGGCGACCTCTCGCGCGTTGCCGGTGCTTTGCGCTCCCGTCCGAACTCGACGGGGCCAGAGGACTCCACTGCGGGGTGCGCGAGCGGAAAGCACCGCCAACCCACGTGTTGCGCCCACTCACGGCACCTCCTCGTAGGGGATCCAGGCTGGAGGTCCGGCCGAAAACGGGCCCTTCCGCGATGCGCCGCGTTCGGAAGGGATCGAGGCGGCGGGTTCCACGCGTGGCTGGACGCTGTTCGTAGGTTGCGGCCACGCCGGGACGCGTCGAACGCGGCGCACTGCGGAATGGCTCGATCTAGACCGAACCTCTAGTCTGGAGGTCATGACAACGACCCTGGAGCCTTTCGAGATCGTGGACGAGCACGAGCCCACTCGCGTGATTCGAGGCGTGGTCGAACGGCCGGTCGATCGGGATGCGGAATCGTTGCCCTGGGTGATCGCCCTGCATGGATTCAAGGGATTCAAGGATTGGGGCTTCTTCCCGCTGCTTTCGCGCGGTCTCGCCGAGTCGGGCATGGTCTGCGTGCGCTTCAACGCCTCGGGGTGCGGCGTGGGGGAGGACGGCGTGGACTTCTCGGACCTCGCTTCGTTCGAGAAGGACACCTACG
>JAJDEX010000134.1 GCA_029259575.1 Planctomycetota bacterium
CGGCACCTTCGTCTGGGACAACACGAACGCCACGACCAGCGGCTTCGACGGGGGCTTCCCCTGCATGCCGGCCGGTGACAACGACGCCGTCACAGTCGATGTGTTCTTCAGTTGGACGCTGCCAACCACCGGTGCCTTCCGCATCGACACGCTCGGCAGTTCGACCCCTGGCGGAATCCCGGTCAACACGAACCTCGCCGTCCACGCCGGGTCCGATTGCTCCGCGACGTGTTTGGGTCGAAGCCGTGACAACTCATCCGTGCAGTCGTGGAGTCAATACGATCCGGTCGCGCTCGCGGCTGGCGAGGATGTCCTGATCCAGATCCACAGCGCGAGCAGCAGTCACCCGGGAGACACGGGTCTCTTGAACATCACATTCCTGCCGTCCACGCATCCCAACGATACGTGTGCCTCGCCGGATCGGTCGACCTTGGTCGGGACGGGAACCTTCGCCTTCGATGCCACGGGCGCGCTGAGCAGTGGGTACTCGGGTGGAAGTCCAGGGTGTGGCTCCTGGGTGCCGACCCCGATCTTCAACGACATCTTCCTGGAATGGACCGTTCCGGTCTCCGGGGACTACGCCTTCGACACGTTCGGGCCGCTCGCTGGCGCTAGCGTCGGCGTTCATGCTGGGTCGGGTTGTGGGGCGGTCTGCATCGGTGCAGACCTGGGTAACGGTTCGATCCTCGGTCATGGCCGAGTCGAGACGTACGGCTTGGTGGCGGGGTCCACGATGCTGGTCCAGCTGGGAACGTGGAAGTGGTACCACGCCGACCCAGTGGGACAGCTGACGATCACCCCGCTCGCGACGCAACTCGTCCGCGACCCGGCCAGCGGCCACCTCTACGGAGTTGGCGGCGGGGACATCAGCTGGAGCAACGCGCGGGCGAAGGCGGCCAGCCTGAACTACCAGGGAACGCCTGCTCACCTCGTCACCTTCACGGACCAAGCCGAGTTGGACTTCGTCTTGAGCAACCTGACGTTCGACCTGGCTTGGATCGGTGGCTACCAAGCCGTGATGAGTCCGAGCTACAGCGAGCCTGCGGGAGGATGGCGTTGGGACTCCGACGAATCGTTCGCCTTCACGAACTGGGGTGCGGGCCTTCCCGCGAACGTCCCCAGCGGCGCCAACGCCATCGAGATGGAGCGCAGTCTGGTCGGACCGAACGGGAACGGTGGATGGCGTGACCGGAACGACAACCCGGTGGAGGACCATCTCTTCATCTTCGAGTTCGATATCGAGACGTCCATCGAGGTGGGCTGTGATCCCGCGAGTGCGCACTACCAAGGTTCCTACGCCAGAATGGGGGCCAGCTACTTCGGCAGCGGCGTCGGCAGTGGGCTGCACCTCGAGGTGACCGATGGACCAGTCGGTGAGTTCGGGTTCTTGCTCGTCTCGGCCACGGCCAATGGGACTCAACCGCTGTCCAACGGCACCCTTTGTCTGGACCTTCCGTTGGGTCGATACAACTCGCAGGTCGCGGGCCACCAGAACCGACCAGCTCTGAACTCGCTCGGGATGTTCGACGCCAGCGGAAGGCTGCAATTGCTCAGCGGCACCCCGTCCGCATCCACAGGTTTCGACGTGCCCTCCGAGTTGCCCTTCACCCCTCCGGGACAGGTCATCGTCCCGGGTTCGACCTGGGTGTTTCAGGCCTGGTTCCGCGACCAGAACCTTGTCCCTGGAGACGCCTCGAACCTGTCGAACACGTTGGAAGTGACGTTCTAGTGGAGAACGCGACCCTTCACCGCTTGGGTGGGCGGGTCGAGATCGATCGAGACGGGAGCGATCCTCTTCCACCTTCCAGGGCCGGCGGAGGGGGGAGCGGGGTCGCCTCGATTCCGGATCAACAGGGCTGTTCCACCCAGGTCGGGCTGGGGTAGATTCTCGCCCTTCTCCTCCCCAGCCGATACCGGCTTGGACTTCATGCACCCTCCTCACTCAGGGTCCGACCCTCGCCCTTCCGGCGTGGCCGCCGAGCCCGAACTCCCTTCGCGTGGATCGTTGGTCGGCCTTGCAGTCGACGCGACTCGGACGTGGTCATGAACCGTACCTGGACCGATTCCGGAGTCGGAGGTCCGATCCTCGCGTGTGCGTTGCATGCCGGTCGTCGCATCGAGTCGGACCTCGAGCCGTTCCTTGCGGTCGACGATGCGACTCGACTTCGTGAAGAGGATCCGTTCACGGACCGGTTCGCCTCGGTCGTGCCGGCCACGATCGTGGCCAATCACTCGCGCTTCGAGTTCGACCTGAACCGGCCGCCGGAGACCGCGGTCTATCTGGAGCCGGAAGACGCTTGGGGGATCCGGACCTGGTCGGACCCGCCGACCGATGCGTTGCTCGCGCGTTCGCGGGCTCGGCATGCCGCCTTCTTCGCTGCGATCCAGGAACGTTGCGAGCAGATGGTCCGCGCGCATGGGCGCTTCCTGATCCTGGATCTGCACAGCTACAACCATCGCCGCGGAGGTCCGAACGCTCCATTCGATGATCCCGAGGCCAACCCCGAAGTGAACTTGGGGACCGGCACCATGGAACGCTCGCGTTGGGCTGGTCTCGTCGACCGTTTCGTCGCCGAGTTGTCCCAGGGGACACGAGCGACCGGGCCGATCGACGTGCGTGAGAACGTGAAGTTCCGTGGAGGCTACATGGGCAAGTTCGTACACGCTCGCTTCCCCGAGACCGGTTGCGTCCTGTCGATCGAGTTCAAGAAGACGTTCATGGACGAATGGACCGGCGCGCCGGACGAGGCCCGTATCGATGCGTTGCGCGACGCCCTGGCCGCGACGATTCCTGGTCTGTTGGAATCCCTGGATCCCTCATGAATCCCCGACCCCGCAAGAAGCAGAATCGCATCGTCGATCACGAGTTCCTGGAAGGCATCGAGGCCGCGCTCCAGGGCGGGCGTCGTGTTCGGCGACGTGTCGATGGGGGCGGCTGGCTCCACCTGGAACGCCTCCTGCCCTTCTTGATCGTGGTGCGCCGGTCGCCGCTCACCGAGGACGACGGATTCGCGTCACTGGTCACGGCCGAAGGGTCCGTGCTGCTCGCGCCCGACACCCCGGGCGATCAACGCTGGATCTCGCAGGTCGTCGAGACCGTCGGTCGCCTGGCCGTGGAAGCGTTCGGCACCTTCCTGGTCCTGGAGGTCTGGCAAGGCGAGCCCGAGGGCGAGGACAACCCCGTCGATCGGCGCCCCGGGTTCCGCGTGTTCCATCGGCAGGGGTCCGGGGCCGGCGCCACGGCGGACGCCATCGCCGATTCCCTGACGAGTCTGCGCGTCCACCGTCAGCTCGCCAAGGTGGCGGTCGCGACGCGCGCGCGCGTGGCTCGCACGGGGACCACGGCTGTCATCGGTCCGTCGGTCCAGAAGCGGATCGGGGCCCAGTTGGTCGGCATCGAGGTTCGTCCGATCCACCGCAACCACGAGAACGGGGAGCTCTTCCCGGTCGTCCTGCGGGCCATGCGGCGCGGCTTCAGTCGTGCGTTGCGCCGCGCACTCTTCGACTTCGTACGCACGCGTTCGACGCATCGCCCCGAGCACTTCCACGTGCTCGGGCGACGCGCGATCGTGAAGGCCGTCTGGAAGGTCGATGGGCAGCTCGCCGCCATCGCCAGTCAGTACGACTTCCTGATGAACGTCACGCCGGCGAACGCCGGTCCGGCTTGGAACACGTTCCGCAGGGATCAGGGCGCCGTGCCCAGGCTCCGCTACCGTCCCTTGCCGTTCGATCCTGCGCTCTTGAAGCGTGACCTCTATCAGATTCCGGTTGAACGGGTCGAGGACCCGGCCCTCGGTCTGTTGTTCCGGCAGAAGCAAGCCGAGATGGATCGCCAACTCACGATGTTGGTCGATCGCAACACACACCGGTTCCTGCCGGGGAGCATGGCGTTGTACGGGGTCCTTCCGGATCGCGTCATCGCGACCGCGCGACAGATCCTGCGCGAGGTCGGTCCTTCCAAACGCGAGGAACCCTCGGGTGGCCGGATCGGCGCCGAAGCCTTCCGCGATCTGGCGTTGAAGGAGCTCGAGGCCTACGCGCCCCACTGGCCCGGCTACGAACCGTCCGTCACGATTCGCAACGACATCGCCAGTGGCTTGATGGTGTCGCGCGGAGTGCTGTGCATCGGCGAGGACACGCAGATCCCCGCCAAGCGCGTGGATGCCCTGTTGCAGCACGAGGTCGGAACGCATGTCTTGACCTATCACAACGCCTCGGCCCAACCGTTCCAGCAGTTGCGGGTCGGCCTCGCTGGGTACGATGTCTTGCAGGAGGGACTCGCAGTCTTCGCCGAGTACCTCGTCGGCGGTCTGACGCGGTCCCGTTTGCGCGTTCTGGCCGGACGCGTGTTGGCGGTGGATGCCATGCTGCGCGGCGCGGATTTCTTGCGTACCTACGAGCTGCTGACCGAGGCACACGATTTCGACGCGAAGACCGCCTTCTCGATCACGCTGCGTGTCCATCGCGGCGGCGGGCTGACGAAAGATGCCTTCTATCTGAAGGGTCTGATGGATGTCCTCGCGCACTTGAAGGCCGGCGGTCAACTGCATCCGCTCTACGTCGGTAAGATCGCCACCGACCACATTCCGATCGTCGAGGAACTACACTGGCGCGGCGTTCTGCGCGAGCCGCCGGCCCTCCCGCGATTCCTCGACGCACCTCCTGTCCAGGCCCGACTCGAACGAGCTCGGGAAGGGCTTCAAGTCCTCGACCTCTTGCCCCGTTAGATCTATGCGTATCGGTTTCATCGTCAACGACGTCGCCACGGAGAAGGCCGGCTTCACCACCATTCGTCTCGCGCAGAACGCGGTGAACATGGGGCACACGGCTTGGCTCATCGGCGTCGGGGATCTCACGTACGACCCCGACGACACGGTCGCCGCGCGTGCCACGTCCGTGCCTGGGCAGAAGTACAAGACGCACACGAGCTTCTTCGCCGACCTGCAAGGCAAGAAGGCCATCCGCGAGCGCATCAAGGTCGACGACCTCGATGTCCTGATGCTGCGCAACGTGCCGTCCGACGACTACCTGAGTCGGCCTTGGGCGACCGGCGTCGCCGTCGAGTTCGCGCGTCTCGCAACGCGGCGCGGCGTCGTGGTGGTCAACGATCCCACCGGCCTCGCGAAGGCCAGCAGCAAGATGTACTTCCAGTTGTTCCCCGAAGAGGTCCGTCCGCGCACCGTGATCACCCGGGACAACCAGGAGATCAAGGACTTCGTCCACGAACAGGGCGGGACGGCGGTGCTGAAGCCTCTGCAGGGCTCGGGCGGAGCCAGCGTGTTCCTGGTGCGACCCGACGACGAACCGAACCTGAATCAGATGATCGACGCGGTGTCGCGCGATGGGTTCGTCATCGCGCAGGAGTACCTGCCTGCCGCGGAACAGGGCGACAAGCGCTTGTTCCTGATGAACGGCCGACCCTTCCGAGTCAAGGGGCGCTACGCCTGCTTCCGCCGCGTTCGTGCGGGTGGCGACATGCGTTCGAACATCCACGCGGGTGGAACGAAGGCTGCGGCCGAGGTCACCGCCGTCGACCTCGAGATCGCCGAGATCGTGCGACCCAAACTCGTCCCGGCCGGGATGTTCCTGGTCGGCCTCGACATCGTCGGCGACAAGCTGATGGAGATCAACGTGTTCAGCCCCGGCGGGCTGGGCAGCGCCCAGGAGTTCGAGAAGATCAACTTCAGTCGCTACGTGCTCGAAGCGCTCGACCGCAAGGTGCGGTACATGCAGTTCTACGGTCGCAACTTCGACAACGTCGACATGTGCACGCTCTAGGGCGCGCATTCGGCATCGCACGAACTCGCGTTCGGTCGACCTGACCGTCGGCCGAACGCAGTCGAACGGGGTCCTTGCGCTGGGCCTGGCCGACCGACGGGTTCGACCCTCAGGTTCGGGCGTTGAGTTCGACCGACGGGTTGCATTCGTAGAATGCCTCCGATCAGGCCGGCTCCGGTGGTTTCGGGGCTGGACACGGTGTGCTCACGGTGCGCCCTTGGGACCCGCGTTCGCTGGACCTCGCGAGCACCCTCCAAGCGTCGTCTCGGGGTCCCATGGGAGTTGCGCTCGCGATGTGTATCCTGCGGGCATGCACGGACTCCTCGCTCTCCGGTGGATCGCCGCCTGGTTCCTCCTGGCCCCGATTCTGGTGATGGGTGTTCCGGGGAATCCACAAGAGGCACCCAGTTGGACGCGCGGCGAGCACCTGGTCACCGAACACCAGTGCGTCGCCTGTCACGCGGGGCCGGCGAACACGGTGCTGAGTCGGTACTCCAAGACCGCACCCCGTTTGCAGGGCGTCGGCCAGCGGATCGCGCCCGACTACCTCAGGCGTTTTCTCGCCGATCCCGCAGGCACGCGCGCAGGCACCACGATGCCGCACCTCCTGGCGAACGCGGAGCACCTCGAGCGCGACGTCGACCTGCTCGTGCACTTCCTGGCGACTCTGGGCGGGACCTTCGATGCGCAACCCCACGGCAGCGTGAATGCCGAGATCGAACAGGGGCGCGCACTCTTCCACAGCGTGGGGTGCGTCGCGTGCCACCTGCCCGAGGAGGAACTGTGGGAGCTCGAGCTGCCTTGGCGCGAGGTCGTGCGCTTGCGGGCTGAGGCGACCGACGAGGCGCAGGATGTCGATGGCGCGGCCGATGCGCCGTACGTCCTGCCCGGTGTGTTGGATCCGCTGGACCTGCCCCTGGACCACATCGCAGGCAAGACGAACACCACCCAGCTCGCCGCGTTCCTGGCGGACCCGCTTCACGTGCGGCCCTCCGGTCGCATGCCCAGCCTGTCGCTGACCAGCAAGGAGGCCGACGCGATCGCGGCCTACTTGCTGCGCAGTCAGATCGATTCGGAGAGCCTCGCGACCAGTCCAGGACTGCTGGCGGAGCGTCTGGAGTCGGCGATGCCGTACGATCCCGACTTCGCATCGCTGGAGCCCGTCGACACGATCGTCGTCGACACGATTCGCATCGACGAGCGCCGCCGCGATGATGATTTCGGCTTCCGGTTCACCGGCCAGATCGACGTTCCGACCACAGGCACTTGGACGTGGTTCGCCCACTCCGACGACGGTTCGCGCATCTGGATCGACGGCGAACTGGTCGTCGACAACTGGTTCCATCACGCGCCCGGTGAAGCGTCCGGATCCAAGGACGTGCGTGCCGGCCTGCACGGGATCGAGGTGCACTACTTCGAGGCCAGCGGCGGCGAGGAGCTCCTGGTCGAGTGGGCCGGTCCCGGACACGAGCGGGGCCCCATCGCGGCCGATCGGTTGAGTCACCTGGGACTGCGTTGCCAACCACCGACCAGCACCTTCGTCGCCGATCCGGCCCAAGCCGTGCGTGGCGGACACCTCTTCGCGAGCTTGGGTTGCACGTCGTGTCACGAGACGGGGTGGGGCGAGCATGAAATCCTGCCGGCGCATTCCAGTGGCGCGCCCGCACTGTTGGAGACTTCGCAGGCGGCTGGCCATGCATGCTTGGGTGGCGCGGAGGAAGGGAGCTCGCGCTTCGACTTCGACGCGACCCAACGCGCGGACGTCCACGCGTTCCTCGAATCGGACGCGGTGCACCAGGACCTTCACGCTCCGGGCGCCCTCGACCGTCACCTGCAGCGCTTGGGCTGCGTGCACTGTCATCGGCGCGACGACTTCGGCGGCGTGCATCCGCTCAACCGGGACTACTTCCGGGCCGCCCTGGGCGCGGACCTGGGCGACGAGGGCCGCATCCCGCCCGACCTGACCGGCGTGGGGGGCAAGCTGCGTCGCTCGAGGTTGGACGAGGTGCTGCTCCGCGGCGACCCGGTGCGCCCGTACATGACGACGCGCATGCCGATGTTCGGGGAGGCCTCGATGTCCGAGCTCGCCGACGTCTTCGATGCGACCGATCCGGACTTCGCGTTCGATCGGATCCTGCCTCCCACGGGGGAGACGTTGAGACACGCCGGGCGGTTGGTCGGAACGAAGGGCGGCCTCGGCTGCATCCAGTGCCACGACTTCGCCGGCACGCCCTCGTTGGGCA
>JAJDEX010000135.1 GCA_029259575.1 Planctomycetota bacterium
CGCGGCGCGCATGCCCGCCACGCCGACTCCGCTGGGTGGGGGGCTGCTCTACCGATGAGTGCTTCCGATGCGCTGACCCCGATTCCCGCGATCACTCCCGGCTGGGTGACGTGGACGTCCGACTCGCGGCGAGCCCAGTTGGAGGACACGCCGATCGTGGTCTTGTTGGGTGGCACGTCCGGCGAGCGGGACGTGTCCTTGACCTCGGGTCAGGCCATGGCCGATGCGCTGCAGCCCCTGGGCGAACCGGGTCTGCCCCGCTCCACCTCGGTCGTCGAGATCGATCCCGCGGGACTGTGGGTCGTCGACGGCGAAGCCCTGGCGCCCACGACGGCGATCGATCGCCTGCCCGAGAACGCTCTGTTCCTGCTCGGCCTCCACGGCGGCGACGGGGAAGGTGGGATCCTGCAGGGCTTCCTCGAGATCGCAGGTCGCGCGTACACCGGTTCGAGCGTCGCGGCCAGCGCGCTCTGCCTCGACAAGGTCCTGTCCCGCGCCCGGTTCATCGAAGCCGGGGTCTCCGTGGCTGCGGGCCTCTCGATCACGCGTTCCGATTGGGACCAAGACCAGCGCGGCATCGTGCAGCGCATCCAAGATCTCGGCTCGTCCCCTTGGTACGTCAAACCCGTTCACGGGGGCTCGTCCCTGAACACAGGCCGCATCCACGAGGTCGAACTCCTCGCCCCGATGATCGAGGCCGTCCTGGCTGCTGGAGACGCCGTGCTGGTCGAACGCGGCGTCGCAGGCGTCGAGGTCACCGTCGGCGTGATCGGCGACGAGCGAGATCGCCGCGCGTTGCCGCTCGTCGAGATCCGTCCGCGCGAGGACGAGTGGTTCGACTACTCGCAGAAGTACTCGTCGGAGGGCGCCGAGGAATTCTGTCCGCCCATCTCGCTCACCGAGGCTCGCTGCGCCGAGGTCCAGGACCTCGCCCTGTCCATCTGGGACGTCGCCGGGCTCGAGGGCTATGCACGCATCGACTTCATCGTTCCGGCCCACGGCGGGCCGCCGGTCGTGCTGGAGGCGAACACCCTGCCCGGATTCACCCCGCGCTCCCTTTTGCCCCAGGCGGCCCTGGCCCATGGGGTGGGCTTCCGCGACCTGCTGCTCGAGATCTGTTCGCGCGCGCTCAACCGACGCGGCGAACGAACATGACCAAGATTGCATTGATCGGGCCGAACGGCCGCATGGGCCGCTTCGTGGAGGGCCTCCTGGAGGGCCGCGAGGAACTCGAGATCGTGGCCCGCATCGGGCGCTCCGACGATCTGGCGTCCAGCTTGAACGGCGCCCAGGTTGGCCTGGATCTGACCGTGGCCGGGCTCGGTGCCGACCACGCGCGGACGTTGCTCGATCACGGCGTGCGTCCACTGATCGGAACCAGTGGCGTCGACCCCGCAGAGGACGCGCCCCTCGACGCCCTGGCGCGCTCCAAAGGGTTGGGAGGCCTGATCGTTCCCAACTTCTGCCTCGGGGTCTGGCTGCAGCAACGGCTCGCCCTGGATGCGACGCGATTCTTGAAGAGCGTCGAAATCGTCGAGGAACACTACTCCGGCAAGGTGGATGCACCTTCCGGCACGGCCAAGGACACGGCGGCCCAACTGGAGCAGGCGCTCGGCCGCCAGCCCGGTTCGCTCGGTGTGCATGCCGTGCGGGTCGACGGGCTCTATTCGAATCAGCAGATCATCTTTGGAGGGACCGGCGAGGTCCTGCGCCTGACGCACCAGACCTTCGGCTTGGAAGCCTTCGGCAGCGGCATCCTGGCCAGCCTCGGCTACGTCGCCCAGGCCCAAGGCGTCGCTCGCGGAGTCGGGCACGCCTTCGAATGGTCGGCCGCCCGGGGTTGAGCCGAGCCACCGCTTCGAGCCACCCCGCTCCGGGACTCCTGGCCCGAGACTCTTGCCCAGAGAGGCTTGTGTCGGGCAGGGGTCCGGTCCTACCCTGTGCGCCGTTCCAGCCGGAATGGCGAAATTGGTAGACGCAGTGGATTCAAAATCCACCGCCTTCACGGGCATGGGGGTTCGAGTCCCCCTTCCGGCACCATCCACCCCCTCGACGCGCGTCCTCCCGTGGAGTCGAACCGAATGAGGGGGAACCGAGGACATCCTCGGGCTACGCTGGGGCCCGTATGGAACCCACACAAGCCTCGATGGATGCCCTGACCCGCGGCCTGCTGCCGACCCTGCTGCACGGCCTCGGCAACTGCACCCAGTTGATCTCGGGTTTCAGCGCGCTGCTCGAGATGCCGGGCGGCGACGAGATGCTGGAGGGCCGCGCATCGGATCTCGGGCGGACCGGAGACGAGGTGCAGCGCCTGGGTTGGTTGCTGGCTGCGTTGTCGAGCGCATCGGGCGCCGAGTTGATGCAGACGCGACGGGATCCGCGCGGCTTGGCCTGGATGGTCGATCTGGTGCGCGACGCGGCGCGTCGTTCAGGTCGTCCTCTCGCGCCGAGCGGACGCACGCTGCCTGACGTGCAGCCGAGCTCCCCGGACGGTTGGCGCGTGCCGTGGGCCGTGGGTTCGTTGCTGTGGGCGGCGACCCAGGACTCGAATGGATCCAGCGACCTGTCGTGGGCGATCCTGCCGTACCAGGGTGGGTGGCGCTGCGCGGTGAAAGGTGGGGAGACCGTGGGGGCGCTGCTCGAATCGTTGACCGCCGCCCTGCCCGGCGCCGAAGCGAATCAACAGAGTTGCGGGGCGACCACCTTGGATCTGCCCGCGGAGTGGCTCAAGGACGGGTCGTGATCCAGGCCCTGCTCAAGCGTCTCTTGGGACGCCCCAAGACTCCGCGAGTCGTGCGCGGTGATCCCGACCGCATCCAGCAGGTGGAGGCCGTTCTGAAGAGCGTGCGCCCGTCGTTGAAGGCGGATGGGGGAGACCTGCGGCTGCTGGCGGTCGAGGACAACGGCGCGGTGCTCCTGTCAGCACACGGATCCTGCAAGGGTTGCGGCGCTGCGCTGCTCACGGTCCAGGGCGGGATCGCGCCCAAGCTGCGCGAGCGTCTGGAGTGGTTCAAGAGCGTGCGCGTCGTCGAGTGAGGCGCAACGCGAACGCCGACCCCCTCGTGCAACGAAGGAGTCGGCGTGACGTACGCGTAGCGGATCCGAATCAGTTGTTCAGGATCGCCTCGGACGTTCCGAGCGGAGCACCGGACGCGTCCTCGAGCAGACCCTGGAAGACGATCTGACCACCGAAGCCGGCAGGCTGGTTGTAGGTCAGGACCATCGTTCCGAACGGATCCGTGGCAAGCGGCTGCGAGCGACGGATCAGGTGGATCGGCTGGAACGCCAGGTGGTACGGAATGTCGAGGCCCACATGGTGGACGCATTCGGCGCCCAGCTGGAACTCATCATGCGTGGTCGCCACGCGGACGCCCGCGTTCGGCATCGCGCCGGTGATGGTCACGGTCGCGACCCCCGCGACGCCCGGGGCCGGCCCCGAGAACGCGATGGTCGGACGCGCCGGATCGACGACCAGCGTCGAGCTCATGCTGTTGCCGAAGTCCGTGACGTTGAAGCGCAGGTGCGCGCCGATGGGCTGGAACCCGGCAAGGACTGCCGACCCCGAGCCAGGGAAGATCTGCAACCCGGTGAGGCTGAGCGGGGACGTCGCCACGTCCTCCTTCCAGATCCCGGTGGTCGCGTTGAAGCGAGCGACCTTGCTGAGACCGCCCGCGAAGTCGGTGTCGAGCACGAACAGGCTGTCGGTGGCCGAGGCGTAACGCATGCCGGTTCCGCCCGTCAGCGCGGGGACGACGATGTCGGCGTCGGCTTCGGTGAGCGGGGTCATCGGATCGACCCCGACGAGCTCCGCATCGTCCCAGCGAAGGATCGAGGAACTCAGCGGCGGGATCGGCCAGCTGTCGAACTGGGTGACGTAGAAGAGGTCGCCGACGTCGTTCACGGTGACGGCGCCGGAGGGTCCAGCCACGCTGATCACGCGCGACTGGGAGCCATCCGTCAGGTCGACGCGAATGATTTCCGTGCCAGCGCCGAAGCCTCCGGGTGCTCCACTGACGTAGGCGAACCCGGGCGTCGCATCGAGCTCGACGTCGTAGTTGAAGCCGATGTTCGTCAGCAGGGTCATGCCGCCGTTGACGAGGTCGACCTCATAGATGTTGCCGACCGACGACTCCCCGAACAGGGCGGTCGTTTCACCGGGCAGGATCTCGAGGAAGCTCGGGAACTTGAAGCCCGCGGTGGCCGCCAGGTTCTGGATCAGGCCGCCGCCCGAATCGAAGTGCGCGAGGGTCGTGCCGTCGAACTCGATGTACGAACCATCGGTGAGCGTGGCGCGGGCGGCGCCGAACGTCATCGGGTTCGAGGTGAGAGCCCAACCGGGGCCGGCCAGTTCTTGGGCACTTGCCGTGCCCGTCGAGAGTCCCGTCAGGAGGGTGGTGGCCAGCACGGAGCTCGCCAGAAACATGGAGGTGGTCTTCATGGATGTGTCGCCTGTCTTCGCAGGTGTGACCGAGCATCCGAGTGAGGGCGTTCCTGAACTTCGTACCAGGGAGCAAGAGCTCGTTCGGTACCAAGGGAAGAGGCGCGGCAAGTCGCCGCAAAACCACCACGTCGACGTGGACCCTGTCCTCGGGGTCGGTCGATCCGACGCGTGCGACGGGTTTCCTGACTCGTCACGTGGAGTTCGAGATCGGCCTTCCCGGGCTGCGTCGACGACGAACGTCTTCGACCTTGCCCAGTGACCTGTCCTTGTGGACGGTGACCTCGTACCCGTGCAACTTACAGTGGCGGGACCGTGCCGGATTCACACCGGCTTCCCCTGCGTACGCGCTGGTTTCTGAGTTGTGAAGCCCGCAGCCTAGGCGCGCTTCGGGGGGAGGTCAACGAATGCCCAATATCATCTGCCCGCGTCCCGAAACGTGGCTTGCAGTGGGCGTGCGACCGACCGAGCTCGATCAGTAGTCGTAGTCGAGGCCCGCATCGTCCGGCGCGACCCCGTTCGGACGGATGTCGGTCGGGGGAGCGCCGTTCGGGGTGTCCCCGGTCCGCGTGCTTCCGTCCTGGGGCAGCGGGCCATTCATGTAGCGCGCTGGAAAGAGCTGCTGCATCACGGTGCCGTGCGTCTTCTCCGCGGCCTGGGCGTCCATCAGCAGGTGGAATCGCCCCGAGGCCTGGTCGTAGACCTTGGCGCTGTACGTGCCCTCGAGCACGCTGGTCGCCCAGTCGTCGGTACCCATGCCGGCCATGACCAGCAGCAGGGAAGCGTGCAGCACGAGGCCGGTGAACCCACCGGCGAGGGCGCCGCCGAAACGGTCGAACAGTCCCAATTGGGCCGTTTGCAGCAGCTTCTTGCCGAGTACGCCGACCAGGGCTGCGAGCACCAGGACGCCGACGAAGAGCATGAGCCAGGTCACGGCGTGGGCCGTGCTCTCGGACATGTCGAGCACGCCCTTCATGTTGGGGGCGACACGCGGCGTCAGTTGGCGGGCGACCACGATGCCGGCGACGACGCCGACCAGTCGCAGGATCTGCCACCAGAGGCCGCGGAAGGCTCCGAGCACGAGGAAGAGGAGCACCAGCACGGCGCCGATCTGGTCGATCCAGGCGAGGTCGAAACCTCCCTCGGTTGCGGTCTGTTCAATGGGGTTCATGGGGGCCCTCCGGCCGGGAACATTGTGTCGCTTCGGGCCCCGGGTCCCAAGGATTTGCTGGTGGGGGACTCGAATCGGGGCGAACGGGGACCCACACCCGGTCG
>JAJDEX010000136.1 GCA_029259575.1 Planctomycetota bacterium
GGTCTGCGCAAGCTGGTCGTCGGTTCGACCCACGTGCGCATCCTGCTGGGTGACCTCAAGCCGTTCTCGCTGCAATCTCCGGTGCGCGCGATGACGCGGGACAAGGTCGAAGTGGCCGGCACCGTGACGCTCGAGCTGCAGGTCAACCCCGACAAGCCCCAGAACGTGATGGGCCTGGTCAACGCCGCCGGGTTCTTGACGCGGGACGAGGTGCTCGAGCGCTTCCGCCCCCACCTGACCGATCGCGTCTTCGAAGCCACCATCGGCCGCGTCGATGCCGGCGAACTTCGCGGAGACCGCGGCCTGCAGGACAAGCTCCAGGGCGACGTGATGCGCGAGATCGAGCGGATCGCAGGCGACATCGGCCTGATGGTGCGCGCCTTGTCGGTCGAATGGGCCCTCAACGAGGTCGAGCGCGAGGCCATGAGGGCCAGCCAGCTCGACCGCGCCCAGGACGGGCTCGACACCCAGTTGAACCATCTGAAGCGCTCGGTGGAACGCAACTTCGACGCGACGGAGGTGCAGTTCAAGACCGACCTCGACGTGGCCAAGTTGCAGATCGAAGGAGACGACGAGATCTCGCGTCTCGCCCTGCAGAAGGAGGTCGAGTTCCTCGACTCACGCGAGACTTCGCAGCGCCGCCAGGAGATGGAGGCCCTCGCGCACGAGATCGAAGTGCTCTCGACCGAGCGTACGGCACGGATCGAGAACGAGCTGGCCGATGCGGGTCAGACGATCGACTTGATGCGTTACGAGCGCGCCCTCAACCGCGTCCGTAACGAGATCGACGCGATGAAGCAGACGCACCTGGCCGAGATGCGCAAGGTCGGAGCTTTCAGCGAGCTCGAGATCGAGGAGCGCCGGCGCCAGCTCGATCTGGACCTCAGTGACCGCGCTCAGAAACAGTCGCTCGAGCACATCGCCGGGCTCCAGTCCATCGAGAAGGACTCGGATGCGCACGAGGCTCGCCTGCGCCAGGCCGAGCTCGACAGCGTCACGCGTCGAGACGTGGAACGCGTCCGGGCCGACACCGATGCTCGGGTGGCCCAGCTGCAGGCCGGTGCCAACATGACGCCCGAGCAGATCCTGGCGATCAACGCGGGCCTGTCCTCCGATGTCGCCGCCGTGCTCGCCGAACAGGCGCGCAGCCAAGCGACCGGCAAGGAGGAGACGATGTCCATGATGCGCGAGATGGTCACCCAGGCCACCGATGCGCGCGTGGCGTCCGAGACCCAGGCCCGCGAGATGTTCCAGACCGCGATGGAGGGCGCCGTCGGCGTCGCTCGTGGCGCGGGCGGCAAGAGCTCCGGCGACTCTGCCGGTGGCGGTGGCGGCGGAACGAAGGCCCGCACGGTCGAGTGCGCCTCGTGCGGCCGTGAGAACGATTCGAAAGCCCGGTTCTGCGTCGGCTGCGGCAAGCAACTGCGCTCCTAGTCCCTCCGACCCGCCCCACCGATCCCATGCAACCCACCTGCTGCTATCGCGCCGCCCTCGACCTCGAGGCCGGATTCTGTGACGGCTGCGGCAAGCCGCTGTTGCGCTGCGCCGCCTTCGAGGAGTGCGGCGGCCTGCTCGACGAGCGGGGCGCGTGCGGCGTGTGCGTCGCGCCCGAGTTGACCCTCGATGCTGGAGGCGTGCGGGACGTGAAGGTGGGCGGAGCCCTGACGCTCCCGCTCCTGCTGCGCAACACCGCCAGCATCGGTCGACCGCTCTTCGTCAAGGGCTTGTGGACGCGCGAGGCCGGCGGCGATTGGGAGACCGCTGACCTGCCCTGGGATCGGTTGGACGCGGGGGAGACCGCGCCGCTCTCCGTTCGCGCCCAGGCCCTCGATCGGGCCGGCGAACACCAGCTCGAGATCGGTTTGGCGCTGGCGACGCGCTGGCGCTGGCGCGAGGAGGTCCTCGCCTACACCGCGGGCCTCGCCATCACGGTCGAGGGCGACGAGCAGTTGACGGTCCAACAGAACATCACCTATGCCGGCGATGGTCAGCAGACGGGGACGATCTATGCGCCGTTCCGATTCCAATCGGAGGGTGGTCGGCGTTCGACGATCCTGGACACGAAACCGAAGGTCCTGCCGTTGACCCGCGCATCGCGCCTCGAGCGAGCCTTCGGCCTGCGCGGGGACACGAGCCTTCCGACCGTTCCGCGCAACGTGCGGATCCTCTGGGACGGGTTCGTTCCCGGCAGCACGCCTTCGGACGGACCGATCGTCACGGCGGACGGCCTGTTGTCGCTCGGCCGAGCGCGCGCCCGGATGGCCGGTGGTGCGAATGACGTGCGCCTGCTGGCCCAGGTCCACGAAGGGCCGATCGACCAGGAGAACTCGCGCAGCATCTCGCGCCAGCACTTCTCCCTGTGCGTCGAGAACGACCGCCTGGTCCTGCGCGTCGAGAGCGAGCGCGGCGCCTGGGTCAACGACCACCACGTGGCCCGCGGAACGTCCGTGGCGCTCAAGGACGGCGATCGCTTCAGCCCGTTGCCGCGTGGCCAGGGCCTGCTCTCCGTCAACGTGCGCTTCGAAGAGAACCATGGCGTGGCCGACACCGTCACGCTGCAACGTCGCCCGGGAACCCGGCCTGGAGCTTGAGATCATGACCTACCCCACCTGTTCCAACTGCGGCACGCGGATGCCCTCCGATGCGAACTTCTGCCCCGACTGTGGCGGCAGTCCGCTCCAACTGTCGGACCTCGACTCCGGGCTACCGACCTTGGGCGGTCTCGAGACGATCGGCGGTGCGGAGACGCGTGGGCGACACCCCCGAGCGGACGAGAAGCTGCTCGCGCCGGGCACGCGGTTCGCGGACCGCTACGTCATCGAATCGGTCGTCGGTGCAGGCGGCATGGGCGTCGTGTATCGCGCCATGGACTCGCTGACCAAACAGGTCGTCGCATTGAAGTTGATTCGCCCTGAACGCATCGGCGGCGAACGCGAAGTGCAACGCATGATCGACGAGGGCATCACCGCCCGCAACGTGCGTCACGCGAACGTGGTCGCGGTCTACGACGTCGGTCAAGCGGATGGGCAGCCCTATCTCTCGATGGAGCTCATCGAGGGTCAGTCCTTGCGCGCCTGGCATCGCAGCATCAAGGAGCGCGGCGAGGACGTTCCGTTCCCCATCGCGATGAACCTGATCGGCGAGATCGTGAACGGACTGCACGCCGCGCACAGCGCCGGCGTGGTGCACCGCGACCTGAAGCCCG
>JAJDEX010000137.1 GCA_029259575.1 Planctomycetota bacterium
TGGGACACGCACGGACCGCCGCGCGAGGAGCCTTCGCCGATTCCCCGGCAACCCGTGGGGTCGGGTATCCTTGGGACCTGGGCACTCGCCCTTCTCTCCTCTCCAGCCTGTTCACCCCGCCGCATTGCGGCTGGAACCCTCCTCGAGCGCAAGCCGAGGGCCGATTTCAGCCGAAGAACAGGGGCCGGTTCCCTCCCGAACCCACCTCCTCACGTGCACGCAAGCCACCCCTCCGCGACCCGATCGAAATGATCCTCCGCAAGAAGCGCATCGTGATGTTCATGCCTCACCGGGCCGACCCGGATGAAGGTGTGCGAGTCGCAGCCGACCTGCTGCCGCTCGAACTGCTCCAGATCGCATCCTTCCCCGATCAGGAGGGTTACGAGGTCGTCATCGTGGACGCGATGATCCATGACGACTACATGGAACAACTGATGGAGCTGTGCGACGGAGCCCTGTGCTTCGCCAGCTCGTGCATCCTCGGATTCCAGGTCGCGCACGGCGCGCGTGTGGCCAAAGCCATTCGCCAACGCTTCCCCGATCTGCCCATGATCTGGGGCGGCTGGTTCCCGTCCGTGGCTCCGGAGCTCTACTTCGAAGAGGGCATCGCCGACGCCGTCGGACTGGGTCAAGGCGAATTGACCTTCCGCGACGTCGTGCACGCGCTCGACTCGGGATCCGACCTGGAAGACGTTCCCGGTCTGTTGATCCAGAAGGACGGCAAGCTCCACTACACCGAACACCGTCCGGTCGTCGGCTTCGACGTCATCCCGGACGCACCGTGGCACCTCATCGACTACGAGGCCTACGTCGAGCGTCAGAACACGCCGGGCCAGTGGAAGATGCGCCACAAGTACCCGGATCCCTGGAACCTGGAGCCGAACACCGCCGTACGCGGATTCAGCTACTTCTCCAGCTTCGGGTGCCCCGAGCCGTGCACGTTCTGCTGTTCGCCGATGGTCACCGGACGTCGCTGGAAGGCGATCCCCGGCAAACTGCTCGCCGAGCGATTGCTCGACCTGCAGGACCGCTGGAAGTTCAACGTCATGCGCTTCCAGGACGCCAACTTCGGCGTCGCCGAGAAACGTTCGAACGAGTACTGCAAGACGCTCATCGAACACGATTCTCCGTTCTGGTGGTCGGGCTGCTACGAGATCGAGACGCTGCACCGCTACAAGGATTCGTCGATGGATCTGATGCGGGACTCCAAGTGCCACATGATCTCGGTCGGCGCCGAAGCCGGTAGCCAGGAGCAGCAGAAGAACATCAAGAAGGACATCGACGTCTCGCACTTCGAGTACTCGTTGGGCGAGATGAACCGGCGCGACATCACCACGGGTTGCAGCTGGATCATCGGCTACCCCGAGGAGACGCCCGAGTCGATGATGGAGACCATCAAGGTCGCCGCGCAGATGAAGTACGCCTTCCCGCGCTCGGCTTCGGACATCTTCCCCTTCCGCCCGATCCCGGGCACCGAGGACTTCAACCGCGCTGTCGAACTGGGTTACCAGCCGCCGCGCACGCTCGAGGACTGGGGCTCGTGCCTCGAGTACAAGCTCGAGATCGACGACCTGCAACTGCCCGAGCACGTGGTGCGCACCTGGCGTCGCTACGGCGTCTCGTCGACGTTCTACGACGGTCTCGCCAAGGAAGGCAACGACGTCATGCGTCGCATGATGCAGAAGGTCGCTGGCTGGCGCCTGCGCACGGGCAACTACCAGTTCCCCGTCGAGCAGAAGCTCTTCCACGCCTTCGTCAAGCTGACCCGCCAGGACCGCGGGCACATGCTCAACGTCAACATCGATGAGAACCTCGATCGGACCCCGGGTGTGACGCCCTCTGCCCCCGTCTGATTCCAGCCGGCACCTCTCATCATTCAGCGCAAGAAGAAGATCGTTCTGTTCCTCCCGCACCGGGCCGACCCGGATCGCGGCGAGACGTTCAGCGCCGACCTGTTGCCGCTCGAGCTGATCCAGATCGCGTCCGGACCCGTGGCCGATGGCTACGAGGTCGTGTTGATCGACGCGATGATCGAGCCCGACTACAAGGCCAAGGTCGCCGAGGCCTGCGAGGACGCCCTCTTGTTCGCGTCGTCCTGCATCCTGGGCTACCAGGTCTACGACGGTTACGTCGTGGCCAAGATGGTCCGCGAGAAGTTCCCGGACCTGCCGATCATCTGGGGCGGTTGGTTTCCCTCGGTCATCCCCGAGCTCTACTTCGAGCACAACATCGCCGACGCCGTCGGTATCGGCCAAGGTGAGTTGACCTTCCGCGAGGTCGTCCAGGCCGTCGACTGTGGCGAGGACCTCGCCAACGTCCCCGGCCTCGCCGTCTATCGCGAAGGTCGGATGATCTTCACCGAGCACCGCGACGTCGTCGGATTCGACAAGTTCGAGCGCGTGCCGTGGGAGCTGCTCGAGTACGACCGCTACGTGTCGCTCCAGCTCGAGCCGCACCGCAACACCAAGGTGCGTCACCGCTTCCCCTTGCCGGGCAAGTGGACGCCGATGAACCCGCCCAAGGGCTTCAGCTTCTTCTCGTCGTTCGGTTGCCCCGAGCCGTGCACGTTCTGTTGCTCGCCGATGGTCACCGGCCGTCGCTGGAAGGCCATCGCCGGCCGCCAACTGGCCGAAGAGGTCGCGGAACTGCAGCAGCGCTTCGGTTTCGACGTGTTGCGCTTCCAGGACGCCAACTTCGGCGTCGCCGAGAAGCGCACCAAGGAGTTCTCCGAAGGCCTCGTCGATCTGAACGTCCCGATCCACTGGAACGGCACGATCGAGATCGAAACCATCATGCGCTACAAGGAGGAGACGCTCGACCTGCTCGAGGCCTCCAAGTGCCACTTGCTCTGGCTCGGCGCCGAATCCGGCACGGCGGAGATGCAGGAGCGCATCAAGAAGAACATTGTCATCGACAACATCCCGAAGGCGATCGAGAAGCTCATCAAGCGCGGCGTGGTGCCGGGTGCGTTCTGGATCATCGGCTTCCCGGGTGAGACCCAGCAGTCGATGGAGGCCACGCTCAAGCAGGCCGCGATCGTGAAGTACCTCTACCCCATCACAGGTTCGGACGTGTACCCGTTCCGACCGATCCCGGGCACCGAGGACTACAACCACGCGATCCGTTTGGGCTACGAGCCGCCCAAGGACTTCGCCGAGTGGGGCGATTGCTTCGAGTACAAGTACAACTCGCAGAACACGCCGTTGCCCGAGACCGTTCGGAACACGTGGCAGCGCTACAACAACACGGCGGCGATCTACGACATGCACGTGCAAGAGGGCCCGCTCTGGGTTCGCAAGCTGCTGTCGAAGAT
>JAJDEX010000138.1 GCA_029259575.1 Planctomycetota bacterium
TCGGCGACGTACTTCGCGCCGAAGAAGATGAAGGCCAAGAACCCGGCCGTCATCCTCATCCACGACGCCGGTCAGGATCAGGATCAGCTCGAGGAGCTGGCCAAGAACTTCCAGAAGAAGGGCTTCGCGGCCCTGACCATCGACCTGCGTGGTCATGGGAAGAGCGCGGTCGAGGGCCTCGACTGGTCGAAGGCCGATGACGCTGGCAAGAACTCGATGTGGGCCCACGCTCCCAAGGACGTCGCCGCCGCCGCCGGTTGGCTGAGCGAGCGCCTCGAGGTCCACGCGTCGAACCTGACCCTCGTGGGCATGGGATCGTCGATCGGACTCGCCGCGCGCCACGCGATCTCGGACGCGTCCACCCAGGCGCTGATCCTCGTCGACCCGATGGACGAGACGTACGGCTTCGACGTCGACAAGGACCTGGCCGAACTGGCCGGCCTGCCGACGCTCATCATCGCTCCCAAGGGCGAGCGCAAGAAGGCCGCCGCCATGCAGAAGGCCGCCCACGACGCCAACGACGGTTATGAGTACATCGAGCTCAGCATCCTCAAGAGCGAGCGCGAGGACATCCTCGAGGACAAGCGCCTGAACTCCTCCGCGGCGTCCTGGACGCGCGACAAGGTTGCCAAGAAGGACTGAGGGCTAGCTGGTCAACGACTCGCCATGGATGCGAGTCGCAGATACGGAGACGAGCGCCTACGGGCGCTCGTTTCGTTTCCGTCTACCTGGACCGTTGTGGAGTTACTTGAACGGATCGCCCAAGCCGTATTCATGACGGGAGAGGACGTCCAACATCCCACTGCGCTCGAGCAAGCCCTTCTGCAACTGCTCGTAAGCCTGTTCGCCTTCGATACACCACAGGGGGTTCAGGAACAGGCGGAAGAGCGTCTCGTCGTCCACCTTGCGCGTGCGTTGGACCTCGGCCCGGCGCTGCATCCAGTGGTCCCAACGCCCGAGGACGTCGTTGATGCCATGGAAGTCCCCCGCCGCGATGCGGTCGATCGACCACGTGCGCTGCTTCTTGGTGAGCTTGCGCCACCAGTTGGCGAGCTTGCCGGTCTCGCGCTTGCCCGCCTTCTCGATGCGGAACTCGGCGTCGTCGTCGATGCGCGCGAAGACGTACATGCGACGCATCGCCAGCGCGAGCATGCTCGGCAGCAGTCGATCCAAATGGTCGTCGTCGTACGCTTTCAGGCAGCAGAGCAACGAGTTGCGCACCTGCAACAGCCGAATCTGCTCCGGAGGGAAACGGCGTGACGTTCCGGAGTGGTCGTGGCGACAAATCGCTCTCGGAACATAGTGCACCTCGTGGCCGAGCAGATTGGTCCGCCAGCCGATGTCCAGATCGTCGTAGTACGCGAAGAAGTCCTCGTCGAAGCCGTCGAGCTCCTCGAACACCTCGCGCGTGATCGCCATCGCACCGCCACAGGCGAAGAGCACGCGGCGCGGCGTGTCGTAGTCGGCGCCGGGCGGATCCTGATAGCCGTGCGCCACCGCGATCCCGTGGAAGTTGGTGCCCCCGCCGGCATGGTCCAGCTTGGTGCCGTCGGGGTTGAGCATCTGCGCCCCGGTACTCGCGCATTCCCCGCGCACGATCGGCGAGACGAGTTCGCGCAGCCACGCGCGATCGACGCGCACATCGTTGTTCAGGAACGCCAGGAGCGGCACGTCCCCGGCGGCCTTCGCGCCCTGGTTGCAGGCCGGCGTGAATCCCAAGTTGCGGTCGTTCGCGACGATCACCGCGTCCGGCCAGGCGCGCTGCAACCACGGCACGCTGCCGTCGCTGGAGCCGTTGTCGACGACCACGACCTGGATCTTGTCGGCCGGATAGTCGGAGGCATCGAGCGATTCGAGGCACGTGCCGAGCATCTGCCGACCGTCGCAGTTCACGATGACGACAGCGACGACGGGCAGGTCCTCGTTCGCGACCGCGGGGCCGTATTCGACGTTCAGTTCTTGGAGGTCGTCCGCCATGGGCCGAGGATTGGAGCACGACGGCGGGCCCGAGCCCAACTCGATTTCGGTGGGTCCTCGTTCGAAAGCCTGCCCATCGGCGATCGCTCGAACCGATCCCGGCGACCGGGGCTCGTGGACCGGACTCAGAGCCGCAGGCGCGGAGGAATCCGCGTCAGCGTCCGCAAGGGCCCGATCGGTTTCGGATCCGGACCTGGGATCGGCCGGAAGCGCACCCGTTGGATGCGGGCGAATCCGGGGCGACCGCCGGGGCGCTTGGTGTTGCGCAGTTGGAGCACCTGGCCGGGCTCGGAGATGCGGATGGCGATCGGGACCTGGACCGCGCCCCCACCGGGTGGCGAGGTCACGGGTCCGAAACGCGCGACCGGCTTGCCGTCGAAGAGGAAGCGTCCATGTTGTTCGAGCGCGCCCTCCTCGGCCGTGAAGCTGAGCCAGAACACGACCTCGTACAGGCCGGGACGCAGTCCTTGGACGGGCCACGACCAGCGCGAGCGCTTGGGACCCAGCAACACCATGTCCGCACCTTGGACCGAGGTCTTGCGCCCGCGCAGCTCGCCGTCGACGCCGCGCAGATCGAGCGAGCCCTCGAGGGTGCTCTGGAGCGGTGCCTCGAGGCACGGATCGAGCAGCAGCACGCGCACGATGCGCAGCGTGGTTGGACCCTCGTCAGCGGTCGTTCCGAGCAGCGTCAGAACCGTCGCATCCCGGGTAAGCTTCAGATCGAGCACCTGGACGCGCACCTCGTCGCCGCCACAGGAACGCAGCGGTCCGATCGTGCCGACGTCCTGGCCGTCGACCTGGACGGTCCCGCCGAGCAGCACCTCGGCCTCCTCGGCCAGCGCTTCGGTGATGATCTTGAGTCGGTACGCGCCGCCGGGCACGCCGCACAGGTCGTAGTCCGCGCGACCTCCCGGATCGAGCAGCAAACGACAATGGTCGAGCGCTCGGACCGCGCCCGCCTGGCCTATGCGATCGGTACCGCGGACGTCGAGGGCGACCTCGGGACGCCGCACGTTCTGGCGCGCGAGCAAGCCGCGATAGCGGACCTCGAGCCAGCGCACGCGTTCCTCCGGAATCGTCAGGACCTGGCCGCGACCTTCCCCACGCAAGGCGTCGAGGTCGACGTCGGTGTCCCAGATCGCCAGTTCGAAGGGAATCCCGAGTCCGCGCTCGCCCCAGCGCTCGGAGAACGGCGGGCGGTCGATCTTCTTCGGGTCGTCGAGCTCCCAGGACGCCAGCACACGCTTGCGCATCCCGTGCGCCTCGGCCCACGCGCGCGACACGGTCCAGAGCACGCACATGTCCGCGTCGAGGTTGTCGGTGACGAGCAGCTCCGCATCGTCATCGTCGCCGTGCACGTGCAGCACGCGCGCGCGGTCGGGGTCGCCACCCGCCTTCCAACCGCGTTCGCGCAGCCCTTGGACCGCAGCGCGCGGCACACCGCTGACGGCCACGTTGGGACGCGGGTCGTCGGTCATCGTCGGCATCGGCAAGCGTCGGCGGACGCCACTGCCGTCCTGTTGCCCCAGGAAGTAGGCGCGGCGCAGTTCGCTCGCTTCGACCAAGGCGGCGTCCAACGCCGCCCCGCTCAACCCTTCGCTCACGAAGAAGGCGCGATCCGCTACGCCCGAACGCTCGACGCCGATCTCGAGCGCGGCGTCGTCGACGATCGAGGGGCGATCGAGCCAGAGCGCGTTGAAGTGCGCGTCGTCCGCGCTACGTGCCCGCGTGGTGGCGGCGTCGTACTCGTGGCTGTGATGGATGACCGCGCCGTCCTCGTAGACGATCTTCCAGCCAGCTTCGAGCAATCCACGCGCCAGCAGCACGTCCTCGCCGAAGTCGAGGTGCGGGTACGGGAAGCGCTCCCACAACACGCGTCGCACGCAGGACGCGGTGTCGTTGTAGTTCCAGAGGTAGCGCCGTTCGTGCGGCTCCAACGCCTCGAACGCGTCCGGCGTGGGTTGCGTGGCGACGATGCGCCCCGCGGCGTATCCGGGATCGCCGTCGGACAACGCGCGCGTCACCGGACCCACTTCGGGACGCGGCACGTTGCGCACGTAGCAGGCCGCGACCTTTGGGTCCTCGAAGTTGCGCACGATCGTGTTCAACCAGTCGGCGCCGACGGGGATCGCGTCGTCGGTGATGAAGAGCAACAGGTCCTTGTCCGTCAACGCGCCCAAGAGGTTGCGCGTGTCGCCGTGATTGAATTCGCTCTTGTGCAGCCCGTGCACCCGCAGCGGAACGGGGAATCGCGCGGCGAAGTCGGCCAGGATGTCGAGCGTGCCGTCCGTCGATCCACAGTCGATGGCCAGGAACTCCCAGTCGAGGTCCGTGACCTGCCCGGCGAGCCCCTCGAGCACGCGTGGCAGGAACGTCGCGCCGTTCAGGACGGGAAGCAGGACCGAAACCGAGCGCGGCGCGTCCATGGCGTCAGCGCTGCCGCTGCTCGAGCTTCTCGATCTCTTCCCACGTGCCGACGTCGGTGTAGCTGGCGCCCGGCAATGCGGTCGCGCGCACGGACAGGTCCCCGTCCACCGCCTCGTTCAGGATCGTGGCGAAGTCGGGCGCGGCCGTGTCGGCGACGCGCGCGTGCAGGTGCTGGGTGAAGCGCGGGCCCCAGGCGATGACGCCCCACATGTCGCGCAGACCCGAGTCGGGTTGCTTGTCGACGATGCGCTTCACGTTGCCGTCCGCGTCGCGGTCGACGACGCCGACCAGATGCGGTGTGTCGGTCGGGAAGAGCCCCAGGTGCACGTCGGACGCGCGGTCGTCGACCAGCGGCTGCAGGCAGTTCTCGGGCGACATGATCGTGTCGGCCATGCCGAAGACGACGCGCTGATGGCCGAGCAGGTGGTGCGCGCTGTCGAGGGCCTCGGCGAGTCCCGCCGAACCACCGGTCCCCCGCCGTTCGCGGTCCTGGTAGACGTAGCTGATGCGGCAGTCGAAGCGCCGCCCGTCGCCGAAGAAGCCGATCAACTGATGCTTGGTCTCGTTGATCACGAACACGATGTGCTCGATCCCTGTCGTGACCATGTTCTCGACCACGTGCTGCGCCACAGGCTTGTAGCGGCCGTCCCGAATGATCGGATACAGCTCTTTCGGATACGGCAGGCCGAGGCGCAGGCCGGAACCGGCGGCCGGCACGAGGCCGATCGGGGGCAGGTCGGACACGTTCTTGGGGAGAGGAGAGGCGGTTGGCAGAAGACTTGGGCCTTCCGTGAATGCCCCATCCTACGCAACGCAAGGCCGGGAGGTCAGAATGCTCCGACCGCTGACCCACAAGAAGATCCCTATGAAGAACCTCATCCTGGGCGCCCTCGTGGCGCTGCCCGTGTCCGCCGCCGTCGTCCTCGCCGTTCCTGCCCAGGACGCGACCTCGTCCCAGTCCGAGGCCATCACGGTCATGCGCGCGCCCACCACGTGGGACTACAAGGTCGTCGGCCTGACCGACATCCACGCCGGCGCCATCGACACGGCCAAGGCGATCCTGGACGAGGCGAAGAGCGCCAAGGACCTCCTGGACTTCGGCAAGAAGACCGACGCGCAGCTCGTGGAGAAGACCGAGAAGGTCCTGGACGAGATGGGCGCCGACGGCTGGGAGCTGATCGAGTACCGCGGCAACGTGATGATCTTCAAGAAACCGCTCCCCTGAGTCCTTTCTCCCCAAGGGTTTGCGAATCGGCCCTACAAAGCGCGACCGATCTCGGCTCCAATCGGTCCCCCCGCTGGAGCCCCCCCTTGGATCAAGACTCACTCTTCGACTCGCCCGCCGGCACGCCCGCTCGTCCCCGTCCCCACCAGGGAGATTCGGGACCCGAAGAGGCGGCCCTGGGCGCGGCCGACCTGGCCGACCTGTGGGGCGACGGTGACGGGGCTCCCGACTGGGGCGATGCCGTCGCGGAAGGGCCGTCCGGAATCACCGCGGCACCCGCCGATCCGGACGCCGCGTTCGAAGCGCTGCGCAAGGTCGTGGAGTCGACGTGGGGCTTCGACTCCTTCCGCCCGTTGCAGGCCGAGGCGATGCGCGCGACGCTCGCCGGCAAGGACGCGCTGGTCGTGCTGCCGACCGGCGCAGGCAAGTCGCTCTGCTACCAGGCGCCTGCGATCGTCCGCGAAGGCCTGACCGTCGTCGTCTCGCCCCTGATCGCCTTGATGAAGGACCAGTGCGATGGTCTGCAGTCGGTCGGCGTGCGTGCCGCGATGCTGA
>JAJDEX010000139.1 GCA_029259575.1 Planctomycetota bacterium
TCGGTGTCGTCTCGGGTCCGGACACAGCGGTGGACGAGCCCAAGCTGCTCGCCGCGCTCGAGTCCACCGGGAAGACTTACCCGCAGGTGCGCGACCGTGACCTGTCGTTGACGCGTGCTTTGGGTGTGCAGGGTACGCCGACCATCATCGTGCTCGGTCCGAACGGCCAAGTGCGCTATCGCGGGCACGACCTCCCGAACTGGCCGTCGCTGCTGTGATGCGTTTCGCCCTGCTGGCGCTGTTGGCATTGGGTTCCTGCGCGGAGCCGGCCTCCAACCGTTCGGTCGAGGCCAGTCCCTACGCCGGTTGGAACCACGTGAAGCGTGAGTTCGCCGCGATGGGCACCGACCTGACCATCGAGGCGATCGGGCCGGACTCCGCCGCGCTCGATCGGGCGATCGCCGCAGCGGAAACGGAGTTGCGGCGGGTCGAGGACCTGATGACCTCCTGGCGCGACTCGCCCTTGACTCGCATGAACGCGGCGGCCGGCGGTGGCCCGCAGGTGATTCCCGCCGAACTGGCCGAGCTGATCCAGCGCAGCTTGGTCGTGTCCGAGTTCACCCATGGCGCCTTCGACGTCACCTTCGCCAGCGTCGGCAAGCTGTGGGACTTCAAGCGCAAGCCGCCTGTGCTGCCGGACCAGGTGACCTTGACCGCCGCGCTCGAACACGTCGGTTGGGATCGCGTCGAACTGGACGTCGCCACTTCGACCATCACGTTGCCCGCAGGCACCGCGATCGGGTTGGGCGGCATCGCCAAGGGTTACGGCGTCGACCGCGCGATGGCCATGTTGATCGAGCACGGCGTGAAGCACGGCGTGGTCAATGCGGGCGGCGACCTGAAGGCCCTGGGCACCAACTTCGGCAAGACCTGGCAAGTGGCCGTGCGTCACCCGCGGCGTCCGACCGAAGTGCTGGCGATGATCCCCGTGTCGAACGTGTGCATGGTGACGTCGGGCGACTACGAGCGCTTCTTCGAGGTCGATGGCCGTCGGTATCACCACATCCTGGATCCGCGGACGGGTTCCTCGGCCACCGGATGCATGAGCGCGACGGTGCTGGCACCCGATGCCGCGTTCGCCGATGCGTTGGCGACCGCGTTATGCGTCCTCGGGCCCGACCTGGGCATGCCGCTGGTCGAAGAGCTCGGCTCGGTGCAAGCGCTGCTGGTCGACATGAACGGCGAGGTCGTCGTGTCCACGGGGCTTGCCGAATCCACGCGCTGAATCCGGACAACCGTGTCGAGAGCCCGCGGCCGGGTCGCGACCCCCGTGCGGACCCGACGACTCAGACGCGCTTGAACTCGGCCAGGAAGCGGCGTTGCGGCGGGTCCTCGTCGTCCATGAAGTCCTCGAAGGACACGAGTTCGACGTCCTCGTAAGCGATGCCTTCGACTTCGGAACGGATCAGCGGCCAGGGGAATTGACCGAGCGGATCGCTGGGTTGGCGGCCGCGGCAGACGACGACGATCGAGCCACCCGGACGCAGGAGCTGCGGCAGGACGCTGACCAGTCGTGCACGTTCGGGCGGCGGCATGACCTGCATCGTGTAGATCTCGACGACCAGGTCGAAGCGTTCGCGCCATCCGGTCGGCGGCTTCAGGATGTCCTGGACCTGGGCCTCGACGTTGTAGTCGGCGACGCGTGACTTGGCGCGCGCGACCGCGGTCTTGGAGATGTCGGTCGCCATGACGCTGTAGCCGCGCTTGCCCAGCTCGACCGTGTTGTCGCCGTAGCCACAGCCGATGTCGAGCGCGCGCGTTCCGGGGCTCACCTCACCGCGGGCGTCGAGCCAGCGGACCAGGTGCGGGTTCGGGACGCCATCGTCCCACGGCACCTTGACCTTGCTGGTCTCGGCCTTGCGATAGAAGCTCTCGAACCACTCCGAGCCCTTGCTCGTCTGGCGTGCCTTGTGCGCGAGTTCGCGCGCCCTTTCCCGTTCGCGTTCTTCGGACACGCGCTCAGTCGAGGACGGGGAGCGTGGCGAAGGAGCGGACCGCGATGCGTTGAGCCACGCGGCCGGCGACGTCGGCGAACGAGCGTCCGATGCCCGAGTCGGGTGCGGCGACGGCGATCGGCTCGCCACCGTCTCCACCGAGGCGTACGACCGGGTTGAGCGGGATCTGGCCGAGGACCGGGAAGCCGTGCATCGAGGCCAGGCGCTCCGCTCCGCCCTTGCCGAACACGTCGATGACGGTGCGGAAGCGACCTTCGGAGTCCAGCGACAGGACCTCTTCGTGATCGCCGACCATCAGGCGCACGGGCTGGCCGTCCATGCCGCCCTCGACCATGCCTTCGATCTGCTGACCGGCCATGTTCTCGACGATGCCCAGGATCTCGACGTTCACCTGCTTGAACATCGCGACGGCCTTGTTCACGTCGAAGGTCGAGACCGCTTGCGGTGTCGTGACCAGGATCGTGCCGGTCAGCGGAACGAGTTGTGCGAGGCTGAGCTGCGCGTCACCCGTGCCGGGCGGCATGTCGACCAGCAGGTAGTCGAGGTCGCCCCACTCGACGTCCGTCAGGAACTGCTCGATGAGCTTGTGCACCATCGGGCCACGCCAAACGGCGGGCTGATCTTCGCGCAGCAAGTAGCCGACCGACATCGTCTTGACGCCGTGCGCTTCCTTGGGGACCAAGCGCGGCTTGCCGTCGACGGTGATCTGCTCCGGCTGTCCGCCGAGACCCATCATCATCGGGATGTCCGGGCCGTAGATGTCGCAGTCCAGCAAGCCGACTTTCGCGCCGGTCTTGGCGAGCGCGCACGCGATGTTCACCGACACGGTGGACTTGCCGACGCCGCCCTTGCCCGAGGACACGGCGACGATGTGCTGGATGTTCTTGCCGAGCTCGCGCGGCGGACCGTCCTGGCCCTTGACGACGGCGGTCATCTCGACCTGCACGCCGACGATGCCGGGCACCGCCTTGATGACGTCCTCGGCCTCTTTCTTGAGCTGGTCCTTCACCGGGCAGGCGGGCGTCGTCAGGTTGATGACGACGTCGGCGTGGCCGTTCTCGACCTCGCAACGCGTGACGAAACCGAGGGTGACGATGTCCTTGTGCAGGTCGGGGTCCTGGACCTGGCGGAGGGCGTCGAGGACCTGATCGTTCGTGGGGGAGCTCACTGGAGTTGCCTGGCTGCGTGGGGCCCGGATGCGCGGGCGTGGTGGGGAGCGAAGGGCGGCGTGCTCGCCGCTGTTTCGAGGCCAACAGGTTAGGGCCATCCCATCACATCTCAACCCCAACCAGGGCATCCCGGACGCCGAATGCCCTCGAGCCGCCCGCGGGGGGCTCTCACGACGTTCTGATCGGGTCCTCGGGAAGAACGTCCGCCGATCTCCGTCCATGCAAGCGGCCAGAGGTCATGGACCCCGGCACGTTCCGATCCCAGAACCCTCCCAAGAACCATGTCGATCTTCAACCTTCCCACCCTGCTCGGGTCCCTCGTCGCGACCGCCGTCTTCGTACCGGAATCCACCGTCCTGACCCATGGGGAGGGGATCCTCCTGGAGGTCACGCCCATCGTCGAGGAGGACGTCCTCGCCATCGACGTCCTGTTCCACCAGGAATCCGGCGCCTACTCGTCACCCGCGGAGGACCTGCACCTGAACTTCGACGAGGACAGCAAGGCGCTCACGCTCTACGACGTCCTGGTGGCCTATGGCGCGTTGACGGATCAGAACTTCACGTTCACGGACACCGTCGAGAACTACCTGGTCGCCTCGACGCTGAACCTGACCCATTCGCAGGTGATTCCCAAGGACAGCGTGCAGGCCTGGGTCGAGCACCTGTTGAACGAGAACGGGTTCCTGTTCGATCCCTTGACCAGTCAAGGTCCGCGCCTGATCGCCGTCGTTCATACGCAAGGAGCAGGCAAGACGCCTTCGCCGATCGCCGTTCCCTTCGAGGACCTGGCGGACTGGAGCGACAACGCTGCGACCGTGATCTCGACCATCGTGACCTTGCCCAACCTCGACGTCCGTCAGATGGCGAACTCGATGCGGGTGATGGTCGTGGATGCTCGCTTCCAATCGTTCTTGCCCGCCGGGAACAGCAACTCGATGCTGTTGACCGGTCGCGCGCCCTGGGTCGTCGCGACGGCCGCCATGTTGGATGCCGTGAACGACGCCGCACAGCAGGATCACGTCTCGAGGTCGACCCAGGACATGCAGATCCTGCGTTTCCAGCTCGAGCATGCTCACGCCGGTTCCGCCGCCGAACTGGTCGAGGACCTGATCCTCTCGACCGTCGTCCGGCCCAACACGATGAATGCACCGATGGTCCAACCCAACCCGGTCCGTGTGCTCGCCGACCCGCGCACCAACGCGCTGCTCGCCACGGTCCAACCGGACCTCGTGGAGCGCCTGAAACAAGCGGTGGCGTTGATCGACGTCGAGGTCGCCGACTGATTCGTCGCGCCACCCTCCGGCACCTGTGAAGGGGGAGCCCATGGGGTGTCGCGAGTGGAGAGAGAGCCGGGTGTTGGCAGGCACTCGGACGCCCGCGGGGGCGGGGGACTTCGGTCCTCCGCCCCCGCGGTTCTTTGGTCGCGGGGCCGGCCTCGGGCTTGGAACGAGCATTTCAAGCCACATTCCGAGCGAATCGGGAAGAAGGCACGGCAGTTGCCGTCCATGCCTTCGGGCCGTCCTTCTGTTCTCGGGATCTTCTCCCACACCAGCCAAGGAACACACATGTCGTTCGCATCTCTCACGCTCCTGCCGACCTTGATCCTCGCCGCCGCGGCTCACCAGCCGGCAGTTGAGGCTACCCCGACCTCCCGCGTCGTGTCCTCCACACAGGACATGCCGCTGTACCCGCCCGCCAAGAGCGGGCTCGAACTCAACGTCGATCGCGCGGACACGCCGACGACGTTGATCGACGTTCTGACCGCCTACGGCGAAGTCACGGGCCAGACCTTCACCTACGACAACGAGGTCGAGACGTTCCTGCGTCGAACCGAACTCAACCTGACGCGCACGCGCACCATCCCGCAGGCCGAGGTGCAGGCCTGGGTCGAGAACTTGATGGCCCAGAACCAGTACATCCTGCAGCCGATCCTGCGTGGCACGGAGCCGCTCACGTCGGTGCTCCACCAGAACACGACGCACATGGCGCGCCTGACCGCGACGCCCGTCACCGTCGAGCAACTGCCTGGGCTGAAGCACAACGCCGCGACGCTGGTGACGACGACCGTCAACCTGCCGAACATAGATGTGCGTCAGATCTCGAACTCGATGCGCTCGATGATCTTGAACCAGCACACCCAGACGATGCTTCCGGCGGGCGCCACCAACAGCATTCATCTGACCGGTCCTGCGCCCTGGGTCGCTTCGGTCGCCGAGTCGCTCTTGCAGATCAATGCTCAAGAGGGGCCGAGCGGTGAGGCGAACGTCGGCGTCGAGATGCTGCGTTTCCAACTGAAGCACGCGGACGCCCAGATGGCCGCGGAGCTCGTGCAGTCCCTGGTGTCCTCGAGCGTATCGATCTCGGGCGAGCGCAACATGAACCATCCGCACCAGGGACAGGTCTTGAGTCCGATCAGCGTTCTCGGCGACCCGCGCACCAACGCTTTGCTCGTCACCGTCCGCGGGGACCTGGTTCAGCGCTTGAAGGATGCGGTCGCCCTGGTCGACGTGGAAGCCACCGAGTGAACCAGCGGCTCGCCGCGCGGCGGCCCACGGCGTAGCATCTGCGCCATGAGCACCCCGAGGCGAGCCGTATGTCTGGTGTCCGGTGGAATGGACTCCGCCGTGACCCTGGCCGAGGCGAGGGCGTTGGGCTTCGAAGCCTACGCCCTCTCCGCTCGTTATGGGCAGCGCCACGAGTACGAGCTGGCCGCCGCCGCGCGGGTCGCCGAGGCGGGCGGAGCGAAGGATCACCGGATCGTGACCGTCGACCTGGGCGTGCTCGGCGGCTCGGCCTTGACCGACGACATCGAGGTGCCCAAGGACCGCTCCCACGACGAGATGGGATCGGACGTGCCCGTGACGTACGTGCCGGCGCGCAACACGGTGTTCCTCGCCGTGGCGCTGGGCTGGGCCGAGGTGCTCGACGCGACCGACCTCTTTCTGGGCGTGAACGCGGTCGACTACTCCGGGTACCCGGACTGTCGGCCCCAGTTCCTCGCCGCGTTCGAGGCCCTCGCCTCCGTCGCGACCGCGGCGGGTGCGGAACGCGGCGCAAGGTTCACCGTGCACGCACCGTTGATGAAGCTCTCCAAAGCGGGCATCGTCCAGCGCGCCGCCGCCTTGAACGTGGACCTCTCGCTGACGCTCACCTGCTACGACCCGGTTCCCGAGGGCGAGCGCGTGATCAGCTGCGGACGCTGTGATGCCTGCCAGTTGCGCCTGGCGGGATTCGCGGAAGCCGGTACGACCGACCCCATTCCCTACGTGTCATGAGCCAACGTCCTCCTGAACCCGCTGCGGCCGACGACCCGCGTGTCGAGGCCTTCCGCCGGTTGCTCGGCGTGACCGATCGACTGCGCGATGCCGATGGCTGTCCGTGGGACCTCGAACAGACCGAGTCCAGCATGGCGCCGTTCCTGGTCGAAGAGGCGCACGAGCTCGTCGAGGCGATCGAGACCGAGTCGGCCAAGGATGCTGCGGGCGAGGCCGGCGATGTCTTGGGTGGTCTGTTGATCCTGTGTCGCATCGCCGAGCAGGGTGGGCGTTACGACCTGGCCCAGGTCGCGAACACGAGCGCCGAGAAGTTCGTTCGCCGACACCCGCACGTCTTCGCCGACGCCGCCGGTGGGGATGCCGCGACGGTCCTGAAGCAGTGGAACGAGATCAAACAGGAAGAGCGCGAACTCAAAGGCGAAACCGCTGATTCGAGCGCGTTGTCGGGCATTCCGAAGGCGCTCCCCGCGCTGCAGCGCGCCACCCGCACGTGCGACAAGGCCGTGGACGCCGGGTTCTCCTGGCCGACGATGCGCGGTGCGTTGGCCAAGATCCACGAGGAACTCGCCGAGCTCGAAGCGGAATTGCCGAACGGCATCCTGGACCAGCCGTTCGGCACCGCGCCGCCCGCTGCCGCACGCGATCGCGTGGTCGCGGAGCTCGGCGACCTGTTGCTGTCGGGCGCCTACTTCGCGCGCTACCTGGACCTCGATCCTGAGGCCGCGTGCCGCGCTGCGGTGCGACGTTTCGACGAGCGTTTCCGGCGCATGGAAACCGTGGTCGGAGGAACGACGCGGGGCGTCGACCTCGACACGCTCGAGGCCGCGTGGAACGCCGAGAAGGCGCACGACGCGCACCGCACGTCCTAGCCTGGATCCCTCACGGCACATCCTCGTGAGGGATCCAGGCTAGCTGTAGCCCTCGTACGTGGCGGTCAGCGACCAGAGCACGCCGAGGATCGCGACGAACAGGAAGACGGCGCGTTGCCAGCTGAACAGATGTTGGCCTTTCGAGATGCCCCAGCCCGCCAGGACTCCGATCACCGCGCCGGCCCCGTGCGCGAAGTTCGCGATGGGCATGATGTTCTGCCAGTCGAGGTAGATGCAGATGAAGAACCACAGCACGAAGAACGACGTGATGCGCTCGTCGAGCAATGCACGCCCCTGCGGGTGGAACTTGGTCAGCGCCCAGAGGAAGCCGAAGTAGGCGTAACCGATGCCGGACAGGCCGATCGCGGGTCCTTCGATGGCATAGCTGATGCCCGTGGAGCCGATGGCGAACACGACCGTCAACCAGGCCAAGTTCAGTGACCCGATCGACGGCTCGAGGATGCGCCCGAACTGCCACGTCCAGTACAGGTTCATCACCAGGTGGAGGTACGTGCCGTGGATCAGGCAGGTCGTGAAGAGCGCCCACGGGCGTTCCGCCATCGAGTTGCCCGATTCGAGAATCGGGAATCCGCGGTCCTGGAACGTCAGGGTCGACAGCACCAACGCGACCACGATCAGCGTGATCGTCGTCCAGTTGTCGAAGGGGTCGGAGCGCAGGACGCGTTCGAAGGGATCTTTGCGGAGCACGGCTGCGAGGGTAGCGCCTCACCTCGCCGAATCCAGTCGGGGAGTCCCGCCCGAGGAGGCTTCGGACGCACGACGCCGAAAGCACGTCGAGCTTGCGCTAGACTCCGCAAC
>JAJDEX010000140.1 GCA_029259575.1 Planctomycetota bacterium
GTCGAGCTTGGCGGGGAGGCCGCCCTCGTGCACGGATGCGGGGTCGCACAGAACCGTGATCGGAAGATCGACGCAATCCCCTCCGAGGCGTTCGATGGTCAGGATGCCTCCGCCGTTCACCGAACTGCCGACCCAGGTGCCGACCTGGATCAGATAGGTCTCACTCGCGCTCGCGCTGTTCAAGGTCCAGTGCGACAGGAAGTTGCCGCCACCGATGTCGTCGTTCGATCCCAAGCAGGTCGCGCTGCAGTCCGCGCCCAGGTGAACGCTGATGCGCGTGTCCTTCACTCCGGCGCTGTCCTCGGTCGAGAATCTCCAACTCCCGTTGCAGGTCGGGGTCCAGGCCCAGAACAGGTCGTGGTGGCTCTGCCCGAACGTCGTGTTGTCCGGGTTGATCGGGCTCATGCAGTTGCCCGGGTTCCCGCCGTCGAATCCCGAGGTCGTCGCCCACAGGTTGTTCCACCCGACCGTCGCGGCACCCGCTGCCGGCGTCGGCGAACTGCAGTCGTCGTTCGCCGGAATGGTCGGGGCGACACCGATGTTCAGCTGCGCCGGACCGAAGTCGTCGAGGTACCCGCCGACCTGGATCAACAGGATGTCCCCGGCTGTGACGTTCGACACGGCGAGGCGACTCTGCAGGAAGCACCAGTCGTCGTTGGACCCGAGGCAGACGGAGGAGCAGTCTCCGGCGCCGAAGTGGATCGAGATCTGCGTGTCGTACATCGTTCCGCACGTCGAGAACTCGTAGGCCCCGTCGGCCAGTGCAGTCCACTGGAAGAACACGTCCTGGAAGATCGCCGGAGCGCAAGTGCCCCCACCGACGAACCCGGAGGACGTCGCGTTGGTCGTGTCGTACGAGGTCGAACCCAGGCCGAAGATCGATTGTGCGGCGCTGCAGTCGTTGTTCGGGGGCGGCGGCGGGGCCAGGGGCACGTCCGGCACGACCCCGAACACGGTGCGCACCAGAGGTCCCTTGAACATCCCCAATTCGACCGTTCCGGCGACCGGCGCGATGTCGGCGTCGAACCGGTAGTTGAACAGGCTGCCCCAGCGGAGCGCATTGGCGTTCGGGTTGAACACGAAGTCGTCGGTCGCCCAGATCACTTTGTCGGACAGGATCGAGGTCGTCCAAGGACCGACGTCGATGCCCTCGCCCGAATGGTGGGCCACCGTTCGACTGGACACGTTCGTAGCCAGGACGCCCGCGGGCAACGGCACGCTGAAGTGTCCTCCCGCGCGGTCCGAGTTGTGGTTGTAGACGGCGTATTCATAGTGCCAGGTGCCGTCGCCGTTGTCGGTCGCGCGGCTGCCGACGAGGAACAGGCCTTCGTTGGGCAGGTAGACCTCGCTGATCTGCACACCCGGATCTTGTGCGGCCCAAGCACGGATCGCGGGCTGGCCGATCGAAGTCTGCCCGGTGACGTTCAGGTCGAACGCACCCAAGCCCGGCTGATAATCGCCGATCAAGACCTCGCGGTAGGACGCATTGTTGAAGTGGTTGCCCGCTTGCGCGTCGTCCTGGGCGACGTAGTGGCCCTCGACGAAATAGGAGGCGCCGGGGAACGTCACAGGACTCAAGTCGGCCGTCTCGACCTGCAGCCGCTTGTAGATCGCGTTGCCCGTCGCGCCGGCCGCCGCGTACGGAAACGCGAAGGTACCGGAGAAGGCGTCGACGTCGCTGCGCGGACCCAGGCCGCCGATTCCACCGAGACCGCCCTGATCCCCTGTCGTCGCGGCCGCGCTGGCATCGGAGCACCCGACGCCCAGCAGCGAACCGGTCGCCGGGTTGATGCACGGACAGCAGAGGCTCTGGTTCGCCGCCGTCAACGTGTGGCTGACCCATGACATCCCGAGCTGCTCGAAAGCCACGCCGTCGTAGCGATAGAGGTTCTGGGCCACGACGGGATGCGCTCCACTGGTTGCCGTCCAATCGAGTTCCGCGTCCCCGTAGTTGCATGCGGTCGTCGCGATCGAATAGCCCGACAGCGTCCCCACGGAACCCCACGACAGGACGTCGGGCAAGTCCGCGACACACACGTCGGGCCCCGGATTGGGCGCGACGCAGGTCAGCGGTTGTGCGGTCTGGGTGAGGTCGATGAACCCGCTACCTCCAGCGATCCCGGGATAAGCCCCGATGCGCAGCAAGTAGGTGTTGCCGTTGACGATGGGGAACGAGATGCGACTCTGCAACGAGCACGTGTCGTCGTCGCACGCCAGGATCGGGCTCGTTCCACAGAGCGCTCCGTCGTAAGCCGCAATCTTCGTGTCGAAGGTCGCGCCTACGCAGGTGGACAAGGTCGCCGTGCCGTCCAACGAGGCAGTCCAGGCGAACCAGACGTCCGACTCGATCTGGTCCGACGCGAATTCGTCGCACAGCGGATGCCCCACCCCGTCGGTGGTCGCGCTCCCGTTCTCGAGCGTCCAAAGGCCGTCCCCGCCGATCACCTGGGCCGATGCGCAATCATCCGCGCCCTGGGCGAGGCCAGGAGCGGACAGGAGGAGCATCGCGATCGCGGTGGCGAGCGACGACGTGAAGGTGCGCAAAGGAAGTTGGCCCATGAAAGGAGGCAGTACCCTTCATCCTGACGCGTTGCAGGGCGAGAGGGTTCCTGCGTTCGTACCTTTGCGTAGGATCTCGAAGCGAGGCGGGATTCCCGTTCCGGGTCGAAGTGCGGTGCGCCTCGGGGCTCGGCCACCACGCCGATGCCGGTAGGCAGGATTCACCCGGATGAGGGGGCGCATCCGCCCGTCCGCCGCGACACCGAGCGTCGTCGCGCGCCTCGAATCGAGACGATCCGCGTCCGGCACCCACTCGGACCGCCCTCTCCCGAGAAGACGGACCTCGCCCGGTCCCCGAAGATCGAGGTGCCGATCCCGGGCAACCGGAGCGCATTGCGACCGGGGCCGGTCCCTCCCCAGGAGGCCCCAGGAGCTGGTTCGGATCCGTTGAGGCACCAGGCGGGACCGTCCCGTTGTGCGAGCGATTCGGATCCCATCGAAAAGACCCGGGGGTTCGGGTAGTAAGGAAGGCGTGCCGCCGACCCTGCCGACCTACTCCGTGCCCCGATCCGCCTCCGCCAGCGAGGGTGGGGCCGGGCCCGAGTTGCGGATCGGCTCCGGACGGTCCGGCATCGTCTTCCTGTCCCACGACACCGCAGGAACGCCGATCGCGCGCAAGGTCTTCGAGTCGGGCACGCTGACGCGACTGGTCCAGTACGCGCTGCTGGGCGCGGCCAATCCGTATGCCTGGAGCGAGGACCTGGTCCGCGCCGCCCTCCTGCGCCGCCGCATTCTGGGGACGCTCTGCCAGGTCTGGTTCCCCGGTCGCCTGCGCGTCGCCCCCGCGCACAGCCACGGCTGGAACCAGGACTACCGCGCCTTCGAGATGCTGTGCGCGTTCTCGCCAGGCCGACCGCCGCGGCTGCATCACCCGTTGGATCGTTCGGGTCGGGCCGAGGTCCGCGAGCTGCGCGAAGAGATTCTGCGCCCCCTCGCCCGTCACCTCAGCGAGGCCGGCTTCGACGGTCAACTCTGGCAAGCGGGCATGGGCAACCCCGTCGCCTTCGCGAACTTCCTGCTCGAGACGTCGGCCAAGGGCGAACGCGTCTGGAACTGGATCGACCTGGAGTCGGGAGTCCCGGCGCTCTTCCCGTTGGATCCGCGGGTGCTCCTGCGCACCTACCTGCCGTTGTCGTGGAAGCACCGCGGCCCGTTGTTCGATCACGTGGACGTCGATCGGTTGGAAGCCTGGCTGCAGACCCACCGCGCCTTCATCGACGCTCGCATGGGAACAGGCACGACGCACCAACTGGAGAGCGACGCCGCAGCGTTGCGCGTCA
>JAJDEX010000015.1 GCA_029259575.1 Planctomycetota bacterium
CGTCACGGCCGGGACTTCGAACATGAATTCTGAACTGGCTCGACCCTCCACCGTGGACACTCCGAGAACGGGCACCTGGCGAGCCGTTGTTGGTGAGGACGAAAGGGTCATTCCATTCGGGCTCGAGGTGCATCAGGAAGGCACAGCCTGGAGGGCAGAACTCGTGAACGCCGACGAGCGTATCCCGGTGCGCATGACCGTCGATCGTGGCAAGTTCCGCATCGACCTCGACCCGTACCAGTCGTGGATCGAGGGCACCATTTCAGAGTCCGGCAGAAGAATGAAAGGCAAGTGGATCCGGCCGAGGGGCAATCGCCCCACAGTTCGGATGCCCTTTCGCGCCAGCGTATCCAGGCTGAGCCGCTTCCGCAGTGTGGGTCAATCCAACGAATACGACCCCAAGGTCGACGGTCGCTGGTCTGTTCAGTTCAGCGACGACCAGGACCCTTCGGTGGCCACCTTCAAGACGGTCGACGGGCAGATTCACGGGACGTTCCTGACGACGCTCGGCGACTATCGCTTTCTGGAGGGTGAGTTCGACGGCAAGCAATTGTCCCTGTCGTGTTTCGATGGCGCGCATGCGTTCCTTTTCCAAGCAGAGCTCCAGGAAGATGGGTCCTTGAAGGGTCTGTTCGCCTCTCGCGACAGCTACGAAGATCAATGGACGGCACGCCGCGATGCAAACGCCAAGGTCCCCGACCCGTTCCAGTTGACGACCGTCGATCCAGGTGCGAAGTGGGGCGAGTTGTCCTTCCCCGACCTCAAGGGCAAAACGCACCGCCTCGACGACCCGGCCTTCGCCGGCAAAGCGCGCATCCTGACGCTGTTCGGCTCGTGGTGCCCGAATTGCACCGATCACGCCAGGTACATGCACCAGCTTCAGGAGACGTACGGCGAACGCGGCCTGTCGATCCTGGGTCTCGCGTTCGAGTACGACGACGAGCCCGCCGAACAGATCGCGCGCATCCAGAACTGGCAGACGCGTTTGGGCGTCGATCACCCGGTCCTGCTCGGTGGTCCGGCCGACAAGGTGCGGGCTCACAAGGCCTTCCCGATCCTCAGCGCGGTGCGCGCCTACCCGACCACGATCTTCATCGACGGGGACGGTCGCATCGACTCGATCCACACCGGGTTCAGCGGCCCGGCCACGGGACCGGCCCACACACGGCTGTGCGACGAGTTCGAACGGCGCATCGAAGCGCTGTTGGGCGCGGACAGCCAGTCTCCGAAGTAGGCCAGCACCGGGTCGGAAACGGCCCCCGTAAGGCTGCCGTGAGGCCTGGAATCGGGACACGCTCCGGTTCTTGACCGATTCCAGGTGCGCGCGTCCAATCCAAGACCGATCGTAGAGAGCGGGCCCCGTTCCCGGACATCCACATGCGCTTCCACCTAGGCACTTTCCTGCTCGGCATCTTGTTCGTCGCCACGCCTCTGGCTGTGGCGGTCGGAGCGTTCGACGCCGAGGACGTCGAGATCGAGGTCCTCACGGGCATCGAATACCGGCGTGGCCGCGCCTTGCCCAGCGAAGTCACCGAGCTGAACGGCAAGGAGGTCCGGATCGAGGGCTACATGGCACTCGGCACGATCGAGGGCGCGACCGTCTTCGAATTCGTTCCCGAGGAATGCGAGTGTGGTCGCTCGAAGGTGCAGCACTTCATCGAAGTCACGCTGCTGAACGGCGTCGTCACGTACGAGCCCGGCCGCATCAAGCTGACCGGCAAACTGGACATCGGCGAGAAGGAGGAGGACGGGTTCGTCGTCAGCCTCTACCGCCTCGAGGTCGAGCAATACCGTTGAAGTCATCCACCCTCGCCGCCATCGCGGCCCTGGCCTTGACCGGCGCAACCGTCGCGAAGTTGCTCTCGATACCCGAGCTGGAATCGGACCTGGGTCCGGAGACCGCGAACGCGGCCGAGGACGCGGGTTCGACCTCGAAGCCGGTCGCCGGGGCCGACCTGGCATCCGCGCCCGGCACGGATCCCGAGCTGCCCCAGGACGACCGCACGCCGGAGGAGTTGAAGGCCGAAGCCGAGCGCTTGCTCAACTCCGCCCAGAACGGGCGCCCCGTCATTCGCGGCCAGGCCGCGCGCCGCTTGATGAGCCTGGGTGAGGTCGCGGACGAGGCGCTGCTCGCGGTCGTCGGCAAGACGAACGCGGATCTGGCCAAGCTCGGCCGTGATCTGGTCGAGGGCATCGGCGCATCGAACAACGCCGTCCTGCGCGCCCGGTTGTGGCAAGCGTCGGCCGACGTCGACTTCCCCTGGCGACCGGCCGCTGTCAGTGGCCTCGCCATCGCGCCGCGCGAGAACGAGGTGAAGCAGTTCCAAGGTCTCCTGACCGACAGGTTGTCCTCGGTGCGCGCCGTCTCGGTGTACGCGTGGGGCAAGCTCGCGGCGGACGACCAGGCGATCCGCCCGCTGCTCGAGGACCCCGATCACCTGGTGCGCCAACAAGTCGCCGTCGCGCTGATCGAGAACGGTCACCCCGAAGGTTTGTGGTGGATCTTCGAGGAGCTCCAGCGCACCGACAATTTCTTCGACCAGCCGACCGGGCGCCAGGCGCGTATCTCGGCCGCGCGGCTGCTCACGAAGCACGTCGACGACATGGCCGGCTACAACGGCTCGCGCCCGCCCGACCACGAGAAGAACGTCGAAGCCCTCGGCGTCCTGCGCAAGAAGATCACGGCCCTCGCGGGCGAACGCCCCGAGATCGCGGACGTCGCCACGGCGTCCGGCCCGATCGCCGGGGAACGTCTCGGGATCGAGGTCCGCTCGTGCCGGGAGGGCGAGTACTTCCTGCGCTGGACCGACGACGATCGTCTGTTGGTCGGCCAGGGCCACCCGCTCGCGATCCAGTTGGCGGAGGGCATGACCGCGGCGCTGATGGCCACGGCCCGACCGACGTACGCCACCGAACGCGAAGGCAGTTTCTGGGGCGAGCCCGGCTGCGACCTGGAGCAGGTCCACGTCGTCCTGGACGACGGCGACCGCCCCGCGACGTTGATCGTCGCCAAGGGCCCCGAACCCGTGAAGGACCTGCGGCCCGCGTTCCTGGACCCGTTGGTGCGCCATCTCGTGCGCTCCCTGCCGGACACGCCGTCGCTCGACCCGCGGATGCACAAGCTGCAGACCCGCGTACGCGCCGCCCTGAACGCGGTCGGCGACTCGTTCGAGTAGGACTCCCGTCAGGGGGGATTCAGGTGGGGCCCGGGGCGATAAGCTCAGGGGTATGCGACCCCTCAGCTTGCTCCTCACTGCGTGCGTTCTCCTCGCCCCTTCCGTCTCGTTCGCCCAGGACGAAGCGCGCGACGAGATCGAACAGGACGAAGCTCCCAAGAACTCGACGAAGAAGATCCGCGCAGAACCGAGCGCGACCGCGGCGCGCGCCGGCGAGCACGTCCAGTGGATGACGGACATCGACGCAGCGATCGCTAAGTCGAAGGAGACCGGCAAGCCCGTCTTCTGGTACGTGCCGACGATCCGCGGCTCGTTCATGGACCGCAAGATCGAGATCGACCGCTACATGATGGCGGGACCGTTCTCGTGGCCGCGGATGATCGAGCGGCTGAACGAGCACTTCGTTCCGGTCAAGCTGGCGTCGGATCGCAAGCTGAACAAGCGCTTCGGGATCGAGCGGATCCAGTTCGTCGAGCCGGGGTTCCTCGTGCTCGATGGAGAGGGTGTCGAGCTCGGGCGTCAGGACAAGATCACGACGTACAACCCGCAGTGGTTCGACGAGGTCGTCTGCAGCTACTCGGATCGTGCCGAATCGGCGCACAGTTACGGATGTCCGGGTCACATCCACTGGAAGCTTGCTAGCGACCTCATGTCTGCCGCCGAAGACGCCAAGAGTACGGCCAAGGCTCAAGAGATCCTCGCGGAGTACATCCTAGCGGACGACACTGCTGAAGCGCTCTTCCTCATCGCGACCTCCTACTTCTGGCACGGCCAGGAGGCGGAAGCGACGGAGCGCTGGAAGCAGATCGCGATCAACTATCCCGAAACCCCATTCGGCGCGAAAGCTGCGGCCGAGGCGGAGGGCCATGGGCCCATCGTCCACGGACTCGAGAATTGGATGGACCTTCCGGAAGGCGCTGAGGTTGCCGGCGGTCAAGGAACCCGTGCGGCCGCAGGCGTTTATGACGAAGCCATGCTCTGGAACACGAGCACCGAGTGGATCGTTCAAATGCAACGGTCGGATGGCAGCTGGCGCGACAGCATCTACGACTTCGGTGGCACAGATGGCCTACCGAATGTCTACATGGCGGTCACGGCCATCGCCACGCGCGGGCTCCTTGAATCGGCTGCACGCCGGGACACAGAGGCGCTCGAAATGGTGATCGATATGAACCTCTACCACGCCACGGCCGAAGCCGTAGAGGTTGCGCTCGAGAAGGCTCTGATGTTCATGGCCGACGAGTCCAACGTGAACACGGTGGACCAGGATGAACTGGTCTGGGCCTACATCTACCGCGTGCAGACGTTGTGCCGATGGCTCGAACTGCGCCCCGCCGACAAAGAGCGTGTCCAACCGATCTTGGATCGCGTCGCGGCCCTGCTGGTCGACATGCAGCTTTCGAGCGGCTCCTGGCACCACGAGTACCCGAACCCGTTCGTGACCGCCGACGCGTTGGTCGCGCTCGAGTTTGCGCAACGCATGGGCACCGAGGTCGGCAGCATGGACGCGCTCTCCAAGTCCGGTTGCTCGGCGCTCGCGCGCTGTCGCACCAAGGACGGCGCGGTCACGTACGGCGACGTGCGCGAGGGCCGCGAAGCCAAGGCCAGCATCGAGGGCGGCGTCGGCCGCATCCCGCGCGTCGAACTGGCGCTCGCGTTGTGGAAGTCCGCGGACGCCGGCGCGCTGGACAAGGCCATCGCGCTCTCCTTCGAGCACGAACACCACCTGGCGAACGCGCAGAAGTACGACGACCACACGAACGTCTTCGCCTACGGCGGCTTCTTCTTCTGGTACGACCTGCAGGCGCGCACCGAGGCGCTGATGCACTTGAATGGTGGCGACGAGAAGGCGGGTTGGGTCGCGCGTCAACGCGCGCAGATCGTGTCGCTGGCCGAGATCGACGGCGCGTTCATCGACAGCCACGAGATCGGGCGGGTCTACGGCACGGGCATGGCGCTCTGGTGCCTGGCGATGTTGAACGACTGAACGTATGAACTCGATCTATCAAGAAGGCAGCGCCGAGCTGATCGCCCGCATTCGCAGCTTGAACGCCGAGTCACCGGCGCTCTGGGGCAAGATGAACGTCGCCCAGGCGCTGGCGCACTCGGAACGTCCTTTCGCCGTCGCGTTGGGCGACCTTCCGGCCAAGCGCCTCCTGTTGGGCAAGCTGATCGGTTGGATGTTCCGCAAGTCGATCCTGGGGGACGCGCCGTTCAAGAAGAACTCCCCCACGGCGCCCGACCTCGTCATGAACGACGAGCGCGACTTCGCGGTCGAGTCCGCCAAGCTGATCGCGCAACTGGAGCGCATCGCGGCGGGTGGACCGTCTTCGATCCAGACGGACGTGCATCCGTTCTTCGGCAAGATGACTCCCGCCGACTGGGACACGCTGCTCACCAAGCACACCGACCATCACCTGCGCCAATTCGGCGCGTGATCCGGCTCGGGACCAGCCGGGATCAATCCCAGCGGGGTCAATCCCAGTCGGTGCGCACGAGGCTCTCGGCCTCGAACACGTAGCAACCGGCCGAATAGCCGGCCTCGTCCGCGATGCCCTTGATGTGCAGGACGCCCTTGATGACGACGGGCACCTGGATGAAGTAGTCCGCACCGTCCTCCATCATGTGGCAGTCGACCCACTGGTCGGGTTCGGGCGCGATGCCGAAGCAGCATGCCAAGAGGTCGCCGACCAACATGAGTTGCGTGACCGCGCCCTCTTCCCAGGTGACCGGGATCATGTAGCCGCGCACCGCGATGCGCTCGCCGTCGAGCGCGGTCAGGTGATCGGGGAAGCGCGCTTCCTCTTCGGTGTACTCGTCGGGATAGATCAGCGAGTCGAGCAGGTCGTCCAGACGATCGTCGGGCAGGCGCATCGCTTCCCAGGTCAAGAGCGGCAGGCCTTCGAACGTCTTGGGCGCGGTGACGTCGGTCGTCTCGCCCAGGTGCCCCGTTCGGCCGCCCTCTTCGGCCGATGCGTCCTCGGGTCCATCCGTCGTGGTTGAGGAACCACCGGACTTGCGGCCGAACTCGCCACCACCCAGATCGGAGATCGAGGTTCCGAGATTCGCCAGATCGGAGCCGGCTGTCGAAGGACCCTGGGACGGGCTCGATCCGCCATCGCACGCCGGTGACGCGAAGGTCAGGGCCACGAGACACGCAACCGGCCAGGAGCGACGTACGAGCGAGCGCCCGCCCGTTTTCTTCCCGCAGTCGTGGCTCACTGATCTTGGGGGTCGTCGTCGCGCTTCTTCGCCTGCGCCTGGTTGCTGTCGGAGCCGTGCTCGGTCGCGCTGCCGAAGTAGCCTTCGTCGTGCGTGGCCGGGTCGGTGTTGAACTCGAGGTTCGTGTAGCGCGCTCCGAGGAAGTTGACCTCCTGGATCATGCCCGTGACGTGCCCGACGCCCTTGAGCGCGTCGTCCTGGACGAGGAACTCGGGGGAGTCTCCGACGGTGTCGCCGGCCAGCTCGTTGGCCTGGGCCATGGCGACGAACTCGCGCGGGCCATCAGTGAGGTTCAGCGTGATCGGGATCTCGACCTGATCGGTCCGCACGTATTTCTCGACGCAACCGTCGTACAGGTACACGCGCATCTCACCGTCCGCGAAGTTCGGCAGGATCCCGACGTTGGCCACATGTTCCTTGGCGGCGACGAGGAACTCGCCGACGTGCTGCGGTTGATGGGCCCCGCCGATCCCAGGCGTCTCCTGACCGTGGTCGTGGTCATGTGCGTGTCCGTCGTGCCCGCAGCCACCGAGGCCGAAGGTCATGTAGATCATGCCGATCTGGAAGAGCTTGCTGTTCATCACGATGTCCTCGAGAGGGTGTCGGCCACGTCCGTGCCGTAGGCGTTGTAGGCGGGCAGGATCCCGGCGATGGCGCCGACGACCAGCATACCCAGGGGTGCCCAGTACATGATCGGATCGAACTCGAATACGGTCAGGTGCACACCGACACTTTCACGCACGTAGTACGCGCCGACGCCCATGATGAGGGCGTAGATCGCGAATCCCAGAATGGCACCCAGTCCCGCGATCGTCGAGGACTCCAGCAGGATGGTCGAGAAGACCGTGGTGCGCCGGGCGCCGAGCGCGCGCAGGATCGCGAACTCGCGGCGGCGCTCGTTCATCGTGTTGTAGACGCTGGCGAGCAGCCCACCACCCGCGACGACCACAACGAGGTAGGCGACGATCTTGAGCACCTGGTGCATCCAGCCCAGCTTGTGGAACAGTTGCGCGACGACGGTGGCGATCGGCCAGGCGAGGGTCGCGACGTCACCTTGCTGGTTGATCTGGTCGCCGAGCATCTTGCCCGAGATCGGCGAGTGGAACTTCAAGAGCACGGCGGAGACCTCGAGGTCGGCGTCGTCGAGCGGCACGCCCGGCTGCGCTTCGACCATCGCACCTTGGGCGTTGTTGAAGTGGCCGCCCATGCGCCAGATGCCCTCGAGCGGGATCCAGATCGCACGATCGTTCGGTGAATTGGTCGGTTCGAGGATCCCGACGACGAAGTACTGCTCGCTGTGCTTCAGTTGCTCGTTGAAGCTCAACCCATGGTACGGGTGGAACATGTCGCCGAGCTTCAGCCCCTCGCTGCGCGCGACCTCGGAGCCGATGACGGCATGCGTCTTGTCGTCGCTGAACGGGATGCCCTTGCCCGCGATCCGGAACCCGAACCCCGAGTCCTCGGCGAAGATCTCGGACGTCGTTCCGACGATGCGGAAGCCGCGATAGTTGTCGCCGACCGCATACGGGATCGCGCGCTTCACCAGACGGTTCTCCTTGACCGTCTTGTACATCGTGTACGGGATGTTCCCGGGCGACGTCTCCAGGTGGAAGATCGTGTTCAGCACGAGCTGGGTCTGACTTCCACGCGCACCGAGCACCGCGTCGAAGTCCATGTGCTGGCCGGCGAACGCGAGGCGCGCCTGATTCGCCATCACGAACACGCTCATCACCAATCCGCACGCGAGCGCCGCGGCGAACACGGTGATCGACGTCGACAGAGCGTGCTGACGCAGGGAGCGCCGCACGATCATCCAGATCGAGGAGATCATGAGCGAACGCCTCCGAACGCGCGGTTCACGTCGGCCAGGTCGTCGACCCGATCGAAGCGATCGAGGATGTTCTGGTCGTGGCTGACGACGAGCAGTGCAGCGCCCTGGTCGCGACACATGTCACGGATCATGTCGATCGCGGAATCGGCGCTGTTGGGGTCCAGGTTGCCGGTCGGCTCGTCCGCC
>JAJDEX010000141.1 GCA_029259575.1 Planctomycetota bacterium
GATGATGCCCGGCATGACGGGCCTCGAGCTGATCAGCACGCTGCGACGCTCGGAAGCGGGCCGCAAGATGTACATCTTGATCGTCACGGCTCGCGAGGACGACGAGCGTGTCGTCGAGGCCTTCACCGCGGGCGCAGACGACTACATCGTGAAGCCGTTCAACCCGCGCATTCTGTTGGCTCGCGTGCGGGCAGGCACGCGCATGATCCGCATGCGGGAGCGCGTCGAAGCCTCCGAGCGCGCGCAGCTGCGTCAGGTCGCCGAGCTCGGCATTCTGACCCGTCGCCTGCGTTCTGCAGCCCTGACGGATGCGCTGACCGAACTGCCGAACCGACGCTATGTCATGCGCCGCCTCAAACACGACTGGGACAGCTTCCAGAAGCTCGGGACGCCGTTCTCGGTCGTCCTCGCGGACATCGATCACTTCAAACGCATCAACGACCAGCACGGTCATGACGTCGGGGACGCGGTCCTGCGCATGGTCGGCGAGGTCCTGATGGACGGTGCGCGCAGTGGTGACATCGTCGCTCGCGTCGGGGGCGAGGAGTTCCTGGCCCTGAACGTCAACGCCGACCTGGACAGCGCCACCGCTTGCGCCGAACGCTTGCGCATCGCCGTCGAGCAGATCGATCTGGCCAAGCTCGGGCTCCAGACACCGTTGACGATGAGCTTCGGTGTCGCGCAGGCCGAACCCGGCATGGAGTCGTCCGACGATCTGATCAAGGCGGCGGACGAGGCTCTGTACGCGGCGAAGGCCGCGGGCCGGAACCAGGTGGCCCGTGCACCGAAGTTCGGCGGAGGTCCAGCCCCCGCCAAGTCGGCCTAGAGGTCCGGCCGGGAACGAGCCATCCCAGAGCCCACCTCGTTCGACGCGGCTCGGCGTTGCCGGAACCCCGGAATCGCATCCAGCCTGAACCCCTCACCGCACATTCTCGTGAGGGATCCAGGCCAGGTCATTCGACGAACCAAGGTCCGGCGTAGGCGAACGCGCCGTCCGTCTGACGCAGCCGCAGGTACAGGACGTCGCCGGCCTCGACGGCCTTCAACGGCATTTCCGCGTCGATCCCGGTGCGACGCTCGCCCGCGTTGATGGGGAAGACGTCGCCGTTGCGGATCAAGTCGATGGCAGCGATGGCCGTCGTGCCGTGCGCGACGAGCTTCAACATCGGGGCGTTCTGGGCCGGGACGACCGAACCACCGAGCTCGCCACCCAACCGCGCTATCATGAGGATGCGCGGCCCGCTGGTGGCCCAGGTGCGCCGCGCTCGCAACGCCGCCAGCACGCCTTCGCGCGAGACGTCGTCGGTCAGGATCGCCGTCAGTCCTCCGCGCCCGGCTCGCTCGCCCTGATCTCTGCGACTCCAGCCGGCCTGCGGCGAGAGGTGAGCCAGCCCCGGATGCCCGTCGTGGGAATCGCCGGAGCCCACGAAGCCCAAGCGGACCCCGTCGATCAGTTGGTCCCGAACGAACTGGCCACGTCGACTGTCGCGGACGACCGACGGAGCATCGGCCGCCTCGCTGGACCCGTGGGTCGAGCAGATCTCGGTCAACGGTTCCAGCACGGGATCGGGAACGAAGGACCAGTTCGTCGGGACCGGCCGGCCGGAAGAGTGGTGCGCGAACGTCAACGCGGGTCGGCCTCGCAGCGCGTCCCACAGCTTCGTCGGCGTGTCCTGTTCGATCCAACCGACGGGCGTGGGGGCGTCCTCGAACCACAGGACGTGGCGATGCCCGTGGATCCAGTTGGTCCACTCGATCCCGGGGATCGTGATGAAGCGACCCGGTTCATGGTGCAGGGCGGTGGCGTCCAGGATGCTGCGCCAAACGTCCGGATGACCGGTGACGTGCCGAACTCCCCAGTGATCGTGGTCGGTCAGCGCGACGACGTCGAGCCCGGCGACCTCGCGTGCATACGCGTAGTAGTCCTGCGGCGTGCCGGTCCCGTCCGAGAGTCCCGAGTGACCGTGCAGGTCGGCCCACAGCACGCTCGGCGCATCCTCGTCGACCCACAGCGGGTTCGAGACCGTCAGGAATCCGCCGGCATCGCTGTCGAGACGAACCGGCAGGCGGTGCACGCCGACCTCGTTGGCGGTGGCCTCCAACTCGAGAACACCGCCGGCCTCGGGCGGCAGCGCGATCGACTCCGGCAGTCCTCCGAAACCTTGCCGATTCGGAAACACCAGGTTGCCCCAGGTGTCGACCCCGCGATTCGCCATGAGATCGAGAACCGCGATGTGGATGCGCACCTTGTCGCCGAGCTTGGCGGTGCTGGTGACGTTCACGACGATGCGGTCCGCTCGTCCGGCCAGCAACGTGACGGTCGGACTGTCGACCACGAAGGCGCTGACGCCATCGCCGTCACCGTCCACTTGCAACCACAGGCGCGCGGCCCGGTCGGCGTAGGGATCCGTCTTCGCGCCCGCGCCGTAGACGATCTCGACCGTTTCGCCCTCGAGCAGCGCACGCCCTTCGACCTTCAAGCGCAGGACGCGGGAAGCGCGTTGTTCGACGAGCTCGACGCCTTCGGCCTCGGTGCGGAACGTGGTGTAGCCGAGTCGGTCCGCGTCGCTCGTCTGCGGCGGGGACCAGTCGAACGAGGACTCGGGCTGGAACTGGATCACCCCGCCGGTCGCGATGCCCAGCGGTCCGACCGTGTAGAGGATCCGGAATGTCGCGCGCGAAAGGACGTAGGCGCTGGTGGTGCTGCCGTCGGCGATGCGCGCCGAACCCCCTCCGTCCGATGCGTGACGGACCGCTTCGAGGTCGAAGCGCACGGTGTCCGCGGCCCCCATCTGAGCGGTTTCCGGTTCGAGATCGGGAGTGCGCGTGGGCGGTCCCGGCTTCGCGTCGTCTCCACAAGCGACGGCGAAGGCGATGCCGGCGAAGGCGGTCCCAACCAGCGCGATGCGTTGCAGTCGAGGGTGCATGGGATCCTTCGTGTCAGATGGCTCGCGCGACCAGGCCGTACGAGCGGTGTGCGACGGCAAGAGGTTCGCCCGGGAAGCGTTCGATCAACAAGCTGCCCAGCGCACCGTCGAACGCCTGGATCCCAGCAGCATCGAGGCTCGCGCCGACCCCGGCGCTGGCGCGAATGCGGGCGCGCCAACCGGCGTGCGTGAATGGCTCCAGGACGTCGGCGTGGAACTCGGATCGGACCTCGAACGCGGAGCTCAGAACGTCCGGACGCCATTCGGGATGCAGGCCGTTGCCACCCGCGAGGCCCCAACTCGGGTTGTGCTCCAGGATCAGCGCCTCGGTCGCCTGGACCACGTTGCCGTCGAGCGGCAACCAGTCGTGGGCGAGAATGGCGACGTGCCCACCGGGCCTCAAGACGCGCCGGACTTCCCGCGCGGCGGCGACTCCGTCGAACCACCACCAGCACTGCGCGGCCGTGACCAGGTCGAAGCTGGCGTCGGCGAACGGAAGCGCGACGGCGCTGGCTTGGGCACGTGCCAGGGCAGGGCCCTCGAACGTCGCGGCCTGCTTCAACAGCGGCAGCGCGATGTCCGTGCAAACCACGTTCGCGCCCAGGTCCCGCAGTGCGCGTGCCTCGGGTCCGTTCCCTGATCCGACGTCCAGCGTGCGAGAACCGACGTAACGTACGCCGGCTTCCGCGACCTGCTGCCAAGCTCCTGCGGGCAGGGCGGGCCGAACGCCCGAGTCGGCGATCGGAACGCGCCCGAAGTCGGTGCCCTGGCTACCGGAAGTACGCATGACCCGAGGATACCGTCTGGCCTGGACCCCTCACGAGCATGCACCGTGAGCCCACCCAACTCGTGCGTTGACGGTACTTTGCGATCCCGTCCGTCCTCGACGGGGCCAGAGACCCCGACTGCGGGGGCCACGACCGCAAAGCACCGCCAACACGCGAGCTGGGCCCACTCACGGCACATCCTCGTGATGGATCCAGACTAGGATGTCCGCGCCATGACCCAAACCTCGCCCCTGGATCCCAAGCAGCTGCGCGCCTACGTCGAGCGTGTTTGGGACGACACGATCTTGCCGACGCTCGTCGACTACGTCCGCATCCCGAACAAGTCCCCGCACTACGACCCCGATTGGGCGGCGAACGGTCATATGGAGACCGCGGTGAAGTTGATCGAGGGCTGGTGCCGCGCGCGCAAGATCGATGGGCTCGAGATCGAGATCGTGCGCCTCGAAGGTCGCACGCCGTTGCTCTACATGGAGCTCCCCGGAACGGGCGACGACACGATCCTCTTGTACGGGCACTACGACAAGCAGCCCGAGATGACGGGTTGGCGCGAGGGGTTGGGTCCGTGGGAGCCCGTGATCGAGGGCGACAAGCTCTACGGTCGCGGCGGCGCGGACGACGGCTATGCGGCCTTCGCTTCGTTGTGCGCGCTCGAGGCGTTGCGCGAACAGGGCGTTCCGCACGCGCGTTGCGTGATCCTGATCGAAGGGTGCGAGGAGAGCGGCTCGTTCGATCTGCCGCACTACATCGATCACTTGAAGGATCGGATCGGCGAGCCGGACGTGGTCGTGTGCCTTGACTCCGGCGCCGGCAACTACGATCAAATGTGGTTGACCACGTCGTTGCGCGGCAACCTGGTCGCGAACCTCGAGGTGTCGGTCATCCGTGAAGGCGTGCACTCCGGCGACGCGGGCGGCATCGTGCCGTCGAGTTTTAGAGTCGCACGCCAACTTCTGGATCGCATCGAGGACGTGGCGACCGGGCGCGTTCATCTCGATGGCTTCGAGGTCGAGATCCCCGAGGCGCGCAAGGCACAGGCGAAGATCGCGGCCGACGTCCTGGGTGATTCCGTCCACGAGCGTTTTCCGTTCCAGGAGGGTGCGCACGCCGGTTCGACCGACTGCGCCGAGCTCATTCTCGACCGCACCTGGCGTCCCGCGCTCGCCGTCACCGGTGCGCGTGGTTTGCCGAACTTGGCGGACGCCGGCAACGTGATGCGGCCCGAAACGACGCTGAAGTTGTCGCTGCGCCTGCCGCCGACCTGCGATCCGGCCGCTGCCACCAGATCGCTCGTGGCGGCGCTCGAAGCGGATCCGCCCTACGGTGCGCAGGTGCGCGTCACCGAGTCGGATGGAGCGACGGGTTGGCACGCACCGCCGCTCGCGCCGTGGCTCGAGTCCGCCGTCGACAGCGCCTCGGTGACGCACTTCGGCAAGGGCCATGTCCAGATGGGCGAGGGCGGGACGATCCCGTTCATGGGCATGCTGGGGGACAAGTTCCCCGGGGCGCAGTTCGTGATCACCGGCGTGCTGGGCCCGGGCTCGAACGCGCACGGCCCGAACGAGTTCCTGCACGTGCCGATGGCCAAGTCGTTGACGTGCTGCGTCAGCGATATCCTGGCGCTGCACGCGCAGCGCGGCACCTCTTCGTGAGAGGCTAGAGCGCGCCGGCGATCTCGGTCGCGATCATCAGGTGGTGCTCCGTGTGCATGCGCGCGAAGCCCAGCCACTGCTCGGCCGTCAACGCGCCGAGCAGCTGGTGCGGGATGAATCCGGGCGCGTCCGAGATGCGAGCGAGGATCGTCTCGAGTTCGAGCGTCGCCGTGATGGCGCCCGTCAGTTCCTGCGTCAGGATCTCGGGGTCGACCGCGTCCGGCGGCACGACCATGCGCGGCGACTTCGTCTGCCCTCGCGGGAATCCGAGCTCGACCAGTTTCGGGAACAGCTCGCTGGGCTCCGCTTCGAGCCGGATCAATACGCCCTTCTCCGCGACCAGGTTGGTCACGTTCTGCAGGGCCAGCGATGCGGCAAGTGCGGCGTGGTACGCGTGCTGATCCACCGCCCAGCCGGAGACGCCGGCCAGGACGTCGCTCCGGCGCGTTCCAGCTTGCTGCAACCGTTCCTGGAACGCGGTCAGGGCGGCGAGCAGGGCGGGGCGATCGGTGGTGGGATTCGGTGCGGTGGGCATGGATTGCGGGGCTGGAGGACCGGGATTCTACGGACTTCCCCGCGTTCTCGGGCTCTGTTGGTCCAGGGTCCGAGAATCCTCGCAAGCCGTCGCTAAGATCTGCCGATTCGAGGAATGGGCGCACTGTCCCTCGAGCGAATCCGATGTCGAACTCAACCGAATCCCAGCAAGGCGAATCCGTGGCTCCCGAGACCAACAATGGAGAGACTCCTTCTGGAGAATCATGGTGGGGTGACTTCTTCCGCGGTCTCTGGCTCGAAGTCCAGCGCCGCACCAAGTCGCACGAGTTGACCGTCAAGGAGATCGACTTCCTCGAGCGCGCGTACGACTTGCCGAAGGGCGCCAAGCTGGTGGACGCGCCGTGCGGTGTGGGCCGGCACTCGATCGAGCTCGCATCCCGCGGTTACAACGTCACGGGCATCGACATCACCGAGCCGTTCGTCGAGGACGCGCGAGCTTCGTCCAAGGAGGCCGGCGTCCAGGTCGATTGGCGCATCGGCGACATGCGCAAGCTGCCGCAGGACTCGTTCGACGTCGTGACCTGCCTCTGGGGCAGCTTCGGCTACTTCGAGGACGACGGGAACCGCGAGCACGTCGCGGCGGCCTTCGCGGCCTTGAAGCCCGGCGGCCAGTTCCTGTTCGACACGCACACCACCGAGACCCTGCTGCCGAAGATCGCCGAGGCCCGGGCCTGGCGCCAGGTCGACGACATCATGGTCCTCGAGGAGCGCCGCTTCGACCTCGAAGGTTCGCGCACGGTCACCGATTGGACCCTGATCCGCGGCGACGAGCGGTTCGAGGACACCACCTCGATCCGCCTCTACAGCTACCGCGAGATCGTGATGATGCTGCGCGACGCCGGTTTCGAGGTCGAGACCGTCAGCGGTTCGCTCGACTGCGACCCGTTCACGCTGGGCAGCTCGCGCCTCTTCATCGGCGCCCGCAAGCCCGCTTGACCGCCATCTCGGCGATGGTCGAGATCTAGAACCGACTGGATCCTTGCAGCCGCGGCCCAGAGCCCCAGAATCTGAGGACCCTCACCGGGCCCTTAGCTCAGTCGGTTAGAGCAGGTGACTCATAATCGCTTGGTCGAAGGTTCGAGTCCTTCAGGGCCCACCAGGTTGATGTTGGAGATTCAGCCCCGCTGATCCTAGCCGGACCGGTCGTCCATGAGTGTTCGCACCATTTGGTCCTGGTTGATGTCCACGATCGGACGAGCTCGGACAATGGGCAATCTTGGCGAACCAGGTGAAGTCGCGCGTGTCGAGTACCGAGGAGTCAGCATGCTCGAGAGCTGGCCGGAGAGGATCCGAACGGCCCAGTCGCAGCCGATGTGTGCCATCCAAGGTGTGACCTACGCCCGCATTCGATTCGGTCAGGAAGATGACGACTGGGGCAGCGCCCGGGGGCCATGTCACGATTGCGCTGCAATCGCAGGCGAATTCCATGTCTCCGGTTGTGATGTCGAGCGTTGCCCGGCTTGCAGGGGGCAGGCCATCTCTTGCGAGTGCGAGGACGATGAACCTGACTGTTAGCCTTCTTCAGTATCCGCAACACCTTATGTCGGGCCAGGCCGGTAGGGTTCGAAATCGCGGGCGTACCGAAACCTCATGACACAGCACTTCAACTCCGAACGTCCGCCCGTGGCGGAACTCGATGATGCTCACGCGGCGCGCATCGCCGAGGAGTGGTGGGGGATTCGTGGGGACGTGACGACGTTGCCGTCGTACTCCGATCGCAACTTCAAGGTCGACGCGGGAGACGACGGGTGCTTCGTTCTGCGCGTGGCGAACCGCATGGAGCGCGCGGAGTGGCTCCAGCTCGAGAACGATGCGATGGAGCGTGTCGCTGCGGTCGGGCTCTCGGGTATCGCGCACGTCTCGAAACATGGACGCACGATCGAGACCGTCCAGGACTCGCTCGACAACGACCACCTGGCGCGCATGACGACCTTCGTGCCCGGCAAGATGCTGGGCAGTCGTGCGGGTGCCGACGAGTCCGGGTGGGACACCGACACGACCAAGGACATCGGACGCGCGTTGGCGCGTGTGGATCGTGCTCTCGAGGGCCTCGCCGAACCGAGCGCCTCGCGCCGCGTGCGCTGGGATCTCATGGAGGCGAGTTGGATCATCGGCGTGTCCGCACCGGGCGTCGGACCCGAACGCCAACGTCTGATCCAGCGGGCGCAGTTGCAGTTCCTGGCCGACGCGAAGCGTGTCGAAGAGGAGCTCCCCAACACGTGGATCCACGGCGACGGGCACCCGGGCAACCTCTTGATCGGCCCCGAGCCCGGGCCTGCCCGCGTGTCCGGCGTGATCGACTTCGGCGACATGTCGCACGGGCCGCGCATCTACGAACTGGCGATCGCCGGCGCGTACTTGCTGGGTGGCGAGGACCCCTTCGTGCCCTTGCTCGATCTGGTCGACGGCTACGAGGAGGTCGCGCCGCTGACCGACGCCGAGAAGCACGCGCTGTTCCCCGCGATCTGCATGCGCCTCGCGGTGAGCTTCACGATCTCGACCCTGGACTCCATCGAGGATCCGGGCAACGAACACATGGTGCAGTATCAGGCCGGCGTGATCCGTTCGCTCGAGAAGATGCTACGCACCACGCCCGCTGAAGCCGTTGCGCGCTTGACCCGCACGGAACTGCCCGAGCGCATGTCCAAGGACGACGTTCTGTCCCTGCGCCATCAGCACCTCGGCCGTTCCCTGTCGATCAGCTACGACGAGCCGCTCGAGATCGTGCGCGGACGCATGCAGTACCTGTTCGACAAGGACGGGCGCGCCTATCTGGACTGCGTCAACAACGTCTGCCACGTCGGTCACTGTCACCCGCACGTCGTCGCGGCCGCGCAGGAACAGATCGCAACGTTGAACACGAATACGCGCTACCTGCACGATACCGTTGCGCAGTACGCGAAACGCCTGACCACGTTGTTCCCCGAACCGCTGTCGGTGGCGCACTTCGCGAACTCCGGCAGCGAGGCGAACGAGCTCGCCCTTCGCCTCGTGCGGGCCGCCACTGGTCGGCGCGACATGATCGTGGTGGCCTCCGGCTATCACGGGAACACGTCGAGCCTGATCGATCTGTCCGATTACAAGCATGCGGGGCCTGGCGGCGAAGGCCCGCCCGACTGGGTCCATGTCGTGCCGTGTCCGGACGTGATCGACGGCGACGAGAAGGACGGCCAGGCCTTCGCCGCGCATGTCGCAACCACGATCCAGAACCTTCGCGCGCAAGGCCGCAAGATCGCCGCGATGATCGTCGAACCCTTGATCGGTTGCGGCGGACAGATCGTGCCGCCTCCCGGTTACCTGCGCGCAGCCTTCGCCCACGTGCGCGCCGCGGGCGGCCTGTGCATCGCCGACGAGGTCCAGGTCGGCTTCGGGCGCGTCGGCCGACACTGGTGGGCGTTCGAGCTCGACGGCGTGATCCCCGACGTCGTCACGATCGGCAAGCCCATGGGCAACGGACATCCGATGGGTGGCGTCATCACGACGCCGGCGATCGCCGAGGCCTTCGCGGGCGGAATGGAGTACTTCTCGACCTTCGGCGGCAATCCGGTCTCCGCGGCGATCGGCAAGGCCGTTCTGGACGTCATCGAAAAGGACGATTTGCTGGCTAACGCGCAAGCGATCGGCGGACACCTTCTGAGTCGTTTTCAGGCGATGCAGGAGCGGTTCCCAGTGATGGGCGACGTACGCGGCGTCGGCCTGTACCTCGGAATCGAGTTCGTCCACGACCGTTCCTCCCGCGAGCCTGCGCCCGAGGTCCTGGCCCAAGTCGTCGAATCGGCTCGGGCCGCCGGAGTCCTGCTCAGCTCGGACGGCCCGCACCACAACGTGATGAAGATCAAGCCGCCGATGTGCTGGACGATCGCCGACGCGGACCTGTGCCTGAGCGTCGTGCAGCGCGCCCTCGAAGAGCACGCCAGCTGACGCGCCGGATTCGACACGCCAATTCGTAGACTGGGCGGATGGCAAACGTCGAACGACACTTCCTGGGCTTCGATCGCACCCCGCTCGAGGCGGCGGCGCACCACATCGTCGAACGCTATGGGAGCGACCTCTCTGGCTTGATCATCGCACTTCCCGGCGGACGCGCGATGCGTCGCCTGCAGGACCTGTTGGGCGAGGCCGCCGGCAAGGACTGGACGCCGCCGACGATGCTGACCCAAGGTGGAGTCGTCGACCGTTTGCTGCCCGTGCGGCGCACGACGGCCTCGCGGCTGGTGCGGACCCTGGCGTGGGAGAAGGCGCTGCGCGGATTGCCGAGCACCCACGTGCAAGCTCTGGTCCCGAACGCCGGCACCGACGCGGATCTCAGCTACTTCGCGCCGCAACTGCGCACGCTGCACCAGGAATTCGTCTCGGCCGGTATCGAGTTCGAGGCCGTGCTGGAACCGGGTGTCCTGAACTCCGATTCCGACCGTGAGGGCCAGCGTTGGGAGGCCCTCGTTCACGCGCAAGGCCTCTACCGTGCCGCGCTCAGCGAGGCGGGCATCGACGATCCGCACGACGCGCGCCGCGCCGCCTTGAATGCGGGCGAGGTCGCCCAAGGTGTTCGCTTGATCCTCGTCGGCATCGTCGATCCGACCACCTTGCTGCGCGAGACGCTCGAGGTCCTGGACGGCGAGGTGCTGGCGCTCGTGCCCGCGGACGCGTCCTGGAGCGATGCGTTCGATGCGATCGGCGCCTTGATCCCCGACCAGGTCCTGCAGCGGCCGCTCGAGATCCCGGACGGTGCATGGCGCGTCGTCGACGGCCCCGCCGACCAATCGCGCGAGGTCGTGCGCATCCTGGCCGGTTGGCAGGACGAACTCGACGCGGACGGCATCTCGATCGGCATCGCCGACCGCGAGGTCGCCCCGCACCTCAGCGGCCTGCTTGAGTCGCACGGTGTCCTCACCCGGGATCCCGGTGCGCGCACGATCGGCGAGTCGTCCCCCGTGCGCCTCCTGCGCGACCTCGCCCAGTTCCTGGACAAGCGCGGGTTCGTCGATCTCGCCACGCTCTGGCGTCACCCGGATCTCGAATCCCAACTGGGACTCGATGCCGACACCTCGCCCGCCAGCGAGCTCGACGCGTACTACGACCGCCACCTGCCGCACCGCGTCACCGACGTCTGGATCGGCGCGAAGGCGACGCACCCGTGCGATCCCGGCCCGCGCGTCGACGCGGCCTGGAAGGCGATGACCGTTTGCTTGGGCGAACTCGTCACCGAATCGGGCACGCGTCCGTTGCATGCGTGGATCCAGGCGTTCCACGCAGCGCTGACCAACCTGTTCGGTCAGCGCGAGTTCGACGCGGACGTCGAGATGGATCGCCAGATCGAGATCGCGCTGAAGGCCTTGCTCGCCGCGCTCGACGACCTCGAGGGTATTCCGCGTTCGCTGGATCCGGTCAGCTCGGCGTCCCAGGCGATCACGATCTGGATCGACACCGTCGCCGGTGAGCCGATCCCTCCCGCGGGTGCGATCGAAGGTCAGCCGACACTCGAGCTGTTGGGCTGGCTCGAGGTCCCGCTGGACGACGCGGACGCCGTGATCGTCGCCGGCGTCCAGGAAGGCTCGCTGCCGGCCTCCGAGACCGCGGACGCGTTCTTGCCCGACGGACTGCGGCGCCAGCTGAACCTGTCCAGCGACCACGACCGCAGCGCGCGCGACCGCTTCGGCCTCGACCTCGTGATGCGCACGCGGGAACCGGGCAAGGCCGTGCTGATCACCGGCCGCCAGAACGCGAACGGCGATCCATTGCGTCCGAGCCGCCTGCTGTTCCAGGCCGAGGCCGACCAGGTCGTCCAGCGGATTCGCAGCTGGATCGAGGCCTCCGGCCAGCCCGGTGCGGTCGTTGCGAAACCGGACGCCGTCACGCCCGTACCGCACCAGGATCAGGACAAGGAGACGTGGTCGGTCACGAGTTTCGCGGACTACATGGCGTCTCCCTACGTGTTCCATCTGCGGCACGTTCTGCGGCTGCGCACGCTCGACGACGACCGCCAGGAACTCGACGCGCGGTCCTTCGGTTCGCTCGCCCACGACGTGTTGGACGACATGGCCAAGGAAGGGCCGCACGACGCGACGGATCCCGAGGTCCTCGCCGACTGGTTGGTCACGCGTTTGGCCAAGCTGGTCGCGACGCGTTACGGCAAACTCGCGATGCCCGCAGTCGCGCTGCAGCAACGACAACTCGAATGGCGCTTCCGTCACTTCGCGCCGTGGCAGGTCCAGCGGCATGCGGACGGCTGGCGAATCCTGGCTTCCGAGTGGGAACCCGAAGGCAAGTCGGTGGCGTTCGACGTCGATGGCCAGCCGATTCAGTTGCGCGGCAAGATCGACCGCATCGACCGGCACCTGAACGGGTACTGGGCGATCCTCGACTACAAGACCACAGCGGATCCGAAGACCGCGAATTCGGCGTACAAGCCCAAGACGGGCGAGTGGAAGGACCTGCAGCTGCCGCTGTACGCGTGGTTGACCCAGGAGCTGATCGAGCCCCACGACCTGCGTGACGAGCCGCAGCTCGGGTACATCAACCTGCCGAAGACCGCGACCTCGTCGCCGTTGTCGTTGCCGA
>JAJDEX010000142.1 GCA_029259575.1 Planctomycetota bacterium
GGTCGTAGGGCAGGTTCCACGAGTGGACGACCTGGCCCGCCATGTCCATCAACACCGCTTCGGGTCCATGCCCGGAGGTGTAGAGGTTCCAGCCGGACCGCGTCCGTTCCCGGTCCCAGTGCGTGACGCCCAGCGTCGAACCCGCGCGTTCCTAGCCCGAGGCGTAGCCCAGTCCGGTCAAGGCCTCCAGGTCCTCGCGCCGTTCGAGGTTCAGGTCCGCGGCACCGGAAGGGAAGGCCTCGTCGAACCAGAAACCGGGCGGGAGTTCGCTCGAGCGCACGGGTTCAGCCGGTGCGTCGCCACAACCCGACGTACACGCGAGGAGGAAGGTCACCGCCAGGACGCGGGGCCCGGTCGCCGTTCGGTGGGGAGACGGATGCATCGTCCGCAGCAGAGGACATCCGTCCCACGTGGTCAAGCGAACCCGCGCACGATCACCGATGCGGAAAGAAGTTCCACCTCCTTGGATGTCTCGCATCTGGACCCGGGCTGCCAGGTTTCTCGGGCTTCCGACCTCGCGTCCGGCGCGGGATAGGTTTCATCAGAATGCCCGCACAAGAACCCACACCTGCCGCCACACCGGGTGCGTTCCGGCCTCGCCTCATCGAGCATGAGGACCAAGAGGTGGAGACGCCCCAGATGGATTCCGAACACCAACGGATGGTCGAAGCCGCTCTGCGGACTCAGTACACGTACCTGAAGCTGAGTTTCGAGGCGCTGATGGACACGCATCGCTTGCAGTTCGCGGAGCTCACCCAGGCTCGGGAGAAGCTCGCGACCTGGGACTCCCTGCAAGCCGAGGTGACCGGCCTTCAGGAGTCCGCCCGGATCGCGCGCGAGAACGAAACTGCGACCGCGCTGCGTTCGATGGATGCGGAGTCCCGCGCCATCGCTTCCGAACGAACTCGGATCGCGGCCGAGAGCCAGCATCTCAAGGAACTGAACATGCGCTCCCAGGCCGCTCAGGAACGCGTTCGTGAGCTGACCGATCTGCGCCGTGACCTCGAGGCCGCGCGCCAGCAGGCCCGCAGCTTGAAGCGTGAACTCGCCGCGGCCGAAACGGCGGAGCGCGCCCTGCAGGCGTACTGCGATCGCCTCGAAGAGGCTCGCCGCGGGACGAAGAGTCGGAGGAACCGCGCTTGAGACTCACCCGCCGGCCCCCGCCCTTCGTCGCCGTGCTCGTTTGGGCCGTCGCCTTCGCCTGCTTGGTCTACGGCACCTTGAGTCGCTCGGCCCTCTCGATGCCGAGTCATGAAGATCCGGAAACGGGCGCGCCGGTCCTGGTGGACCAGGACAGCGTCCTGCGCCCGGACACCGACTCCCCTTGAGCACGTGGAGTCGTAGACTGCAGCGATGCAGATCGAAGACTCCAAGATTCTCATCACGGGCGGCGGGACCGGTATCGGCCTCGCGCTCGCTCGCCAACTCGTCGCACGCGGTGCTCGTGTCGCCATTTGTGGACGACGCCCCGAAGTCCTCGAACGCACCGCCGCCGAGCTCGGCGTCCTGGCGATCCCCTGCGACGTCGCCGACGAGGACCAGGTCACGCGCATGTACGCACGCCTGGACGAAGCGTTCGGCGGCATCGATGCGTTGATCAACAACGCCGCCTTCGGCTACCGCGCGTCCCTGCTGGACACCGACCGCGCATCCTTCGAGTCGGTCCTGGCAACCAATGTCACCGGCGCCATGCTGGTAGGACGCGAAGCGGCGAAACGCATGGTCGCTCGCTCGAGCGGCAGCATTGTGAACGTCGGTTCGACCGCGGCGCGGCGCGGCTATCCCGGAGGGGGAGCCTACGCGGCCTCCAAGTTCGCACTGTCGGGGTTGACCGAGTGCTGGCGAGCCGAGTTGCGAACCGCGGGCGTGCGGGTCATGCAGATCAACCCGAGCGAGGTCATCACCCCCTTCGGTGGCCGCGAGGATCAGACCGAACGGCCGGACCGCTTGCGGGCCGTGGACGTCGCTCAACTGGTCATCGCCTGCCTCGAGATGGACGATCGGGGCTTCGTGACCGAGGCCACGCTGTGGGCCACCAACCCGGTCTCCTGATGCCTTGAGGGCTGGTTCTGGGCCGGAATCTGGGCCGGTTTCAAGAAGTTGCATTTGGGCTGGGGCGGCCCGGAAACCCGGGTCGAAGGAATGGGAACCCCACCCATGTCCCCTGTTCTCCACCCTCGAGCGGCGCCTCCCCAGCGCCCGGGCGGCCCCAGAACCCGCATCGCCGTGCGGGCTCTTCGCCGTGAATCGGAATCTCGCACCGCGCCCTGTCGCTGTTCGGGACCGGGCCGGAGGTGCGTGCGATGAGCCTTCGCCTGAACACGTCGATGTCGAGCCTCACGGTGCAGCGGCATCTGTTCCACGCCTCGACCGAGAAGAACGACCACTTGCGTCGTCTGTCGTCGGGGCTTCGCATCGAACGGGCGTCGGACGATGCGGCCGGCTTGGGCATCGCCGAGAGAATGAACTCGAGGGTCCGTTCGATGGTCGTCGCCGAGCGCAACACGCAGGACGGGATCTCGTTGCTCGAGACGTTCGAGGGTTACCTCGGGGAGTTGTCGCAGATCCTGATGCGCGAGAAGGAGCTCGTGCTGCAAGCCTACAACGAGACGTTGAACGCCGATGACCTGGCCATCATCGAGCAGGAGCATCAGGAGAACTCGAGCGAGATCACCCGCATCATCAGCGAGGCCGAGTTCAACGGCAACTCGTTGATGAACGGTGTGGGACAGATCAACATCCAGGTCGGCCTGGATGCCGGCGATACGGTCGGGATCGACACCGTGAACTTCAGCCCGCTCGGTCCTGGTCTCTCCGTCGCGCACATGAACGTCGAGGTCGGTCGCAGCTGGATCCTGAACCTCGCCGACGAGTACATCGGGATCTTCAGCGACCTGCGCGGGACGGTGGGGGCGAAGAGCAATCGGTTGAGCAGCGCGATGCGCGGGCTGATGCAGGGACGGTCGGACCTGACCGCGGCGCACTCGCGCATTCGGGATGCCGACATGGCCGTCGAAACGGCGGGGCTGACGCGCAGTTCGATCCTGGAGCAAGCCGGTGTCGCCGTGTTGACCCAGGCGCTGCAACAGCCCTCCATCGCGCTCCAACTGCTCTAGCTGACGTGATTCCAGAGGCGTGGCTTCCGGTCGCGCTCGCGTTCCTCCAGAATCCCGAGGCGCTGCTCGCCTGCACCCGTGGGCCCGCGCAGGCGACCGATCCGCTGCTGGGGAGCGACCCTCGCGGCCCCGTCGAACCAAGACCGAACTCCATGAAGACCCTCCTCGCACCCATTCTGCTCTGCCTCTCCACGACCGCCCTGGCGACACCCGCCGTCGACGGCGATTGGGTGGCCGACTTCGACGCCGCCCAGGCACTCGTCCAGAAGGGTGGGGCGCACGAGGGCAAGCTGTTGCTCGTCGACTTCACGGGTTCGGATTGGTGCGGTTGGTGCATTCGCTTGCACGACGAAGTCTTCGCGCACGAGAGTTGGCAGGTCGCGGCGGCGAAGGACTACGTCCTCGTTTCGCTCGACTTCCCGCACAGCGCCAAGCTCAAGGCCGAGGTGCCGAACCCGCAGCGCAACGCCGAGCTCCAGGCGAAGTACGGCGTGAAGGGCTTCCCGACGATCTTGATCCTGACGCCCGACGGTGAGGTCTTGGGTCGAACGGGATATCGAGCCGGCGGCCCCGATGCGTACTGGAAGCACATGGTCGACCTGCGCACGAAGGGCGAGGAGGAGTTGGCGGCCAACCGCAAGCTCGTCGCCACCTTGTCCGCAGCCGAAGGCGACGCGTGGGTGCCCGCGTGGCAAGCCGTCGTGGATACGTTGCGTCGTTCCGGCGCGGACCGGCCCGGGTCGGGTCTGTTGATCGCGGGTGTGCGCGAAGCCTTCGTCCGCGATCCACAGAACGAGCTTGGGCTGCTCGCCCAAGCCGTGGTCGTGTCCTTGTCGATCGGCCAGGCGGACGCCGAATTGCTGGCAGCAGCGATCCACGTCGACCCGAAGAACGAAGCTGGCCTGCGCGAGCATGCGCTCCATCAGCTGGTCCAGGCTGCCACAACCAAGGCCGACGTCGAGGCGGCGATGCCGCACATCGCGGCGTTCCATGCGGTGGGGAAGCGCTGGAACGACGAGCACGCGCTGAAGATCTACCTGCTCGGTGCGTACTGGGCGAAGTCGATCTTGAACGACCTCGAGACGGCCAAGGTCTATGCCAGCCACGGCCTCGAGATCGGGACGAAGAACGCCGAGTACCGCGCGACGCTCGAGTCGATCGCGAAGAGCTGAACCGGCTTCCACGCGCCGTGACGGACCCACGGGGACCATCGGGCCCGCGCGAGCTTCGATAGCGCTTGCGGGTCCTACGTGCGAAGGCTAGAAGCGGAGTTCCGGGGCCGGAACGACTCCAGGAATCCATCCATGCTTCTGCTCCACGTCCGTCGACCCAACCTGCTACTTCCGATGGCGGCCGTGAGGGCGAGCGCCCTTGTCCTCGGTCTCTTGCTGGCCCTGACCGGGCACGCGAACGCACGGCAGGAATCCGACGCCGCGACGACGCGCGACTGGCCGGCCCTCGACGGCGTCGGGACCGGCGGGCCCAGCACCGGTGGCGCTGGTGCGCCCGATCGGGACCTGGCCGCGTGGACGACCTGGTGGGCGTTGAACCGCGACGGGTTCCTGCCGCGTTTTCCGCGCGTCTTAGATGGGGGCGTCGAAGTGCCGGGAACGACCTCGGGTCCGGGACAGCGGCCCAACGCCACCACGCGGTACGACTTCGTGGCCAAGGTGCTGCGCGAGTCGCTCGAGACCGAGCGCGACAATGAGATGAAAGTCGCTTGCTTGATGGCACTCGCTCGTATCGGGGATGCGAAAGGGGTCGCAGCCGGGGAGGGCCAGGTCCAGGTGATTCAGCCCTACCTGTCCGACCGCAACCAAGATGTGAAGGAGGCGGCCGTCGTTGCCCTAGGGGTGCTTGGCGATACGAGCGCCGTGGCCGTCTTGGGGAGTCTGATGCTCGACGACGAGAAAGGACGCAAGATCGTACGTAGTCGACGGGTCAGCTTGCGGATGCGGAGCCTCGCTGCCTATGCGCTCGGAGTGGCAGGTCTTCAGGCGTCGAGCCCAAGTGAACGAGAATTCTGCTCACAGTACCTTCGATACGCCCTTTCGAGCGACGTCACTCCGAGTCAAGACCTTGGTGTCGCCTGCGTGATCTCCTTCGGAATGGTCCCCTACGACCTTGAGCGTGCGCATCGTCGAACGGACGGCGGCGCGACGACACGGGCCGGTCAAGTGCGGTTCCTTCAGGAGTTGCTTGCTGACCGCAAGATCCACCGCCGTGTTCGAGCCCAAGTACCTGTCGCACTGGCGCGGCACACCATCGGTCTGGAGCCTGCGGACAAGGATGCGATCACGCGCAGTCTTCTCGACCGCCTGTCGCCCAAGGTCAAGAACTCCGACGCCCAGGTGCAGGGGCTCGTGCAGGCGTTGGGGCGGCTCGGGGACGACGACGAGGACAAACTCGACGTCGCACTTCGCGCGCGCCTTCGGGAGATCGCGACCGACGGCGACCGCATCGAGAAGCACCTCGCCTTGATCGCGCTCGCCGAGGTCGCGGGTCGCAAGGGCGTTGGCGACGCGGGCGACGCCGTGATCGACACGCGCAGCTTCTTGGTGAAGCGCGCTCTCGAAGGCGGCAGCGTCGAACGACCCTGGGCCGTCCTCGCCATCGGATTGCTGGAGCGTGCACGAACTGCACTCGGCGAGGCTCCCGCCGCCGGTACGCGCATGTTCCTGGTCAAGCGACACTCCGATTCGAAGAGCCCCAGCGAATCCGCCGCCTACGCGATCGCCTTCGGTTTGATGCACGAAACGGACGCCCTCGAAGCGTTGCGCGAGCAAGCGGTCACCGGCAGCGAGCGCTCACGGGGCGCGGCGATGCTGGCGCTCGGATGGATGAGCGACTCGGTACAACGCGATTCCCTGGTGGACGCCCTGATCCATCGCGGGCCGCCGTCGCTCTCGCGCGAGGCCGCCATCGGTCTGGCGCTGATGGGGGACAAGCGTTCGGTCGCGAGCGT
>JAJDEX010000143.1 GCA_029259575.1 Planctomycetota bacterium
CGGCGGACGGGACGTCGACCACGCGGAGGGGTCCCTCCATCCGGATCGTCGCACGCAAACCCTTGGGGGAACCGGACATGCGACCAGACTAGCTCAGCCGACGCGGGGGGTGGACAATCGTTAGGTATCCGTTAGGGTTCCTTCGGCTCCATCCCGCCTCACCATGTACACCCCCCTCCGCTGCCACGGCCATCACACCCTGCTCACCGGAGTCGATGCGCCCGAGGCCCTGCTGGAACGCGCGCGCGACCTCGGGATGCCCGCGCTGGCGTTGGCGGACGTGGACTCGATGGCGGGGTTGGTCGACCTGATCCAGGCGGCCCAGGCGCAACCCGAGGTGCATCCGTCCGGCGCACCGCCCGTGCGCCCGATCATCGCGGCCGAGTTGTCGGACGCCGGCGACCGTGCGGGACGCGTCCTCGCGCTCGTCGAGAACGAGACCGGGTATCGCAACCTGTGTCGACTGGTCAGCGCGCGGCGCATCGGTTTCGATCCCGGCGCGGCATTGCCCGAAGATCCGGACGAGCGGGACGACGAACACGCGCGCCGCCGGATGGGTCCCGAGGCGTTCGACCTGATCGAGTCGGTCATCGAACATCAGGACGGGTTGTTCCTGCTCGCCGATCATCCGCGGTTGTTGGTCGGCTTGTTCGGTCGTGTGGCGGCGCGGCGTTTGTTCGCGTTGCTCTCCCCCGCCGCGCCGGGACTCGGAGGGTTGCGTGATCCACGCACGCTCACGCCGGCCCGTCGCGATTCCCATCGTGCGGCCGACCGCAGCTCCCATGGTGCGGGTATCCGCAACACGCATCGCGCCGGTGATCCTGATCGCGTGCGTGCCTTGGACACGCAACTCGATCCGTCGGACGACTTGAGCGCCAAGACACCGCCGCCTGCGCGACCGGCTCCCGCCGATGCGTTGCTCGATGCGGCGCGTGCGACGGGGGCGGCGTTGGTGATCGCTCCCGACGTGTACTTCGTGTCGCCGCGGGGCGAGGAGGATCATCGCGTGCGTGTGGCGATCCGGCACAACGCGTTGCTCCAGGACTTGCCGGAGGAGTGGATCGCAGCTCGGCCGGCGCACCTGCTCGGAGCTCGGGAGCTGAACGCGTTGATCGCGGACGTTCCGGACGTCGCGGGAGCCTGGCCGCTCGATGCGGAGACCGAGCTCGCTCCGGGTGCGTCCGCCGTACACCCCGGGTTGCGCCGCACCCAGGCGATCGCGGACCTGTGCCGCTACGTACCTGTGCTGGGCGGCGTGCTGTTCCCCGAAGTGAAGCTGGATGCGGGCGAGACGGCGTACTCGAAGTTGTGCGCGTTGGCCTTGGACGGTGCCCGCCTGCGCTTCCAACCGATGCGCCCCGAGGTGTTACGTCGACTCGAGCACGAACTCGACACGATCCAACGCCTGGGATACGCCCCCTACTTCCTGCTCGTGCGCGACATCGCGGGGTTCGCCGAGGACCAGGGCATCCCCCACGTCGGTCGTGGGTCGGCCGCGGACAGCCTGGTCGCGTACTGCCTGCAACTGACCGACGCCGATCCGTTCCGGTACGGACTGCCGTTCGAACGCTTCCTCAATCCGTCGCGCCGCGACCGGCCGGACATCGACCTGGACTTCTGCTGGAAGCGCCGGGACGAGGTGCTCGACCACGTCTTCGAGCGCTTCGGGACGGAACGCACGGCGATGATCTGCACGTTGAACCGCTTCGGGCTGCGCTCGGCGTTCCGCGAGGCGGGGCTGGTGCATGGGATTCCGCCGGCCGAGATCGGGCCCTGGTCGTCGCGACTGCCGATGTACGCGGCGCTCGGTCCGGCGGGCGAGGAGGAGGCCGTTCCTCACGACGGGAGTGCGGAAGGTGGAGAAAAACGGCGCCACGGGCGCAACCGGGAGGCCCCAAAGGCCGTCTCCGGGGTGGGCCCCACCCTGGGGCCGGGAGGGGGCGGTTTAGTGGCACCCCGGGATGGGCAAGCCTTGCAAGCGCCCCTCACGGAAGCGCCACCCTCGGAAGCCGAGCAGGAAGCCCACACAGCGTCATCCAACACAGCGTCATCCAGCGAACCGGAGTCCGGTTTCTCCGCCCCCTCACGGCCTGCGCGCCCACCGATCCAGCCGCACGCCCCGATCCCCGCGCACATCCGGGACAATCCGATCGTTCACACCCTCCAGCGCCTGCCCGAGGCGCGGGGCTTTCCGTTCGACGATGAGCGGTTCGTGCGTACGCTCGTCGCCGCCGCGGCGTTGCTCGACACGCCGCGGCACTTCGGGCTCCACCCCGGCGGCGTCGTCGTCGCGCCGGGGCGTATCACCGATGTCGTCGCCTGCCAGCCGTCGGCCAAGGGGCCCGTCGTCACGCAGCTCGACAAAAATGGCGTCGAGGCGATCGGGCTCGTCAAGATGGACCTCCTCGGCAACCGGGCGCTCAGCACGCTCGACGATTGCGTGCGCCTCCTGCGCGAACAGGGGCTCGACATCGATCCGGCCGATGCGCCCGAGGACGATGCGGACACAGCGCGCACGCTCGGGCAAGGGCGCACGCTCGGTTGCTTCCAGATCGAGTCGCCGGGCATGCGTCATCTCCTGCTCCAGATGCAGGCGCGCGGGATGGACGATGTGATCCAGGCGGTGGCGCTCATCCGGCCGGGGCCCGCGGGATCGGGGATGAAGGATGCGTACATCCGGCGCGTGCACGGCCTCGAGGATCCGCGCGCGCCGCATCCCAGTCTCGACGGCGTGCTGCGCGACACGCACGGCGTGATGCTCTACCAGGAGGACGTCATGCAGACCGCGGCCAAACTCGCGGGCATGGACCTCGCCGAGGCCGATCGGTTGCGGCGCGCGCTCCAGAAGCGTCGCTTCGAGGAACTCGTGCCGCTGCAACGGCGCTTCCTCGACGGCGCCGCGGACCAGGGCGTCAGCAAAGACGATGCGCAGGCGGTCTGGGACCTCATCGCGAACTTCGCGTCCTTCGCGTTCTGCAAGGCACACGCCGTCACGTACGGACGCATCGCGTACCGCGCCGCGTGGCTCAAGACGCACTTCCCCGCGGCGTTCCTGACGGCGTTCCTGCTGAACGAGACGGGCTACTACCCCACGCGCGTGTACATCGAAGAGGCGCGGCGACTCGGCGTGCGAATCCTCGGGCCCGAGGTCAACAAGAGCGGGGCGCACTTCCAACTCGAACGCGGTTCGGGTGGGACGGGGCCCCTGGGGTTGCGGACGGGCTTCGCCACGGTGAAGGGGCTGACCGGGACGACGCTCGAGGCTCTGCTCGCCGCCCGCGAGTCCCAAGGACCGTTCCTGTCGCTGCCCGACTTCCTCGAGCGCACCGGCGCGCGCACCGACGAGACCGAGACGTTGATCCGCTGCGGAGCGTTCGATGCGTTCGATCGCACGCGCCCGGAACTCGCCTGGCGCTTGCAGTTGCTGCGGGCTCCGGCACGACGCGTGCCCGCGGGCTCCGGGCTCGATCTCGGCCGGCTGGCCGCCTGCCGCGAGAACCCCATCGAAGCGGCGCGTTCCCGTACGGGCGGCTGGAACGGGCGTGGCTTGGGTGTCGAAGCCGAGGCGTTGGAGCCCGGACGCACCGCGTCCCTCTTCCCCGATCCGCCGTCGCAAGCCGTCGTCCTTCCAGGCCTGCCCGACCCGTCCCCACTGGAACGCGGCCGTGACGAGTTCGAGTTGCTCGGGTTCACGCTCCAGGACCATCCCGTCGCGCTCTTCCCGTGCCCGGGTGAAACGCGGCTCGCTGCACGCGGTCGTCACACCGCCGCGCCGGCGCACGGACGCTTCCACTCCCAGGCGAACGCGTTGGAGCCGGTCAACCCGATCCCCTGCGGCAAGCTCGACGACTTCGTCGGCGCGCGGGTCACGTTGCGCGGTTGGCCCGCGGCCACACGTCGCGCCCGCACCGAGAACGGCGACCTGATGCGCTTCCTCACGTTGGAGGACGAGAGCGGTCTCGCCGAAGCCGTCCTCTTCCCCGACGTCTACGCCTCGGACGGCGAACGCATCACCTTCGACGCCGTCCTGCTCATCACCGGAACCGTCGAAGCCCGCATGGGCGCGAGCGCCCTCCAGGTCGAACGCGTTTGGTGATCCTGGAAGATGGTGTCCGGGTCGATCTT
>JAJDEX010000144.1 GCA_029259575.1 Planctomycetota bacterium
GTTCGAGCATCGTCGACGTTGGTTGTGGCGACGGAATGGGCACACTGACGTACGTTCATGATACCCAGGCGGCGCGCGTCGTCGGCCTCGATTTCGACGAAACTCTGGTTACCCATGCCCAGGGCGTTTTGTTGTCAGCACTCACGGACGCTGCCCCAGAGGCGGCAGCGCGGCTCTCCTACAAACTCGACGATGTCCTGGAGTCCAAACCAACTCAAAAATTCGAAGGCTTGTCTTCTATTGATGTCATTGAGCATATCGAGATGGCACGAGAACAAGATTTTCTCAACGCGTTGTGTGCACGGTTGGATGATGGCGGTGTCGCCGTCATTGGCACGCCTAATGCGCACGCCCGGCGATACGCGTCACCTCACAGTGAAATTGGCCACATCAATAACTATACGCCAGACCGATTGCAGGATTCCTTGGAGAAGCACTTCGCCCGGGTTTTTCTGTTTTCAATGAATGACGAGGTGGTCCATACCGGGTTTGACAAGCTTGCTCACTATCTGATGGCGCTCTGCGTAAAGTGAGCGCGGTTACAGGTTCAGAAGTGGCCATTCCGCCACTGTTTTCATTGGCCAGTCGCGCCATCGTCATCACCGGCGGTGCCGGCCATCTCGGACGTGCATTGTGCGAACTCATCCGCGACTGCGGCGCTAACGTGTTGTGCTTGTCTTCCCGCGGCGTTGACTTTCAGGACAATTCCGGGCCCGGCAAGATCGTCTCCGGAATCTGCGACGTAACCGACGAACCCGCATTCGTCGCGGCAGTCGAAGCATTTGCCGAAGCTCACGGCGGCGTTGATGCCCTGGTTAATAATGCCGCAAGGGCACCTCGTGGTATTGATCTTGAGATGCCGAAGGAAGAGGTTTCCGCCGTATTTGCAGATGTTTTCACGCACTACTTCACCTGTTCACGGGCAATGTTGCCAATGTTCCGCGACGGCAAGGGCAGCATCGTCAACAATTCTTCAATTTGGGGCATGGTTGCGCCCGACCCACGTACCTACCTCGATCTGAAGAACGAACCGTCATTGGTGCTGGGACCGGCCAAAGCTGCAATTCTCAACCTCACGAAGTACATGGCCGTGGTGCTGGCACCAGATGGGGTCCGTGTAAACGCCGTCGTGCCAGGGTGGTTCCCCCAGCGCCGCGGCCCGGACAATCCGCAATACATGCATCAAATTACCTCCCGAATCCCGATGGGCCGCATCGGACACCCTCGAGAGCTTGCCGGCGTTGTTGCCTTCCTTTTATCCGATGCCGCCGCCTACATCACTGGCCAGGCCATCGTCGTCGATGGTGGTTACACCCTATGGTAGGGGCCGCTACACGCCAATGAGTCCAACTGGGCAGCACGCCAGATGATCGGCAGATATCGCGACTACATCCGGTCCGTTCGACAGGATATCGCTGATATCAGGCGAACGGCCTTGCAAATATCACTCGAGGTCGACGCTCACTCCGGATCATTGCGCGTCGATGAAGTAACTCCACGCATCGACGCCCTGCGAGGCAACGCGGAACCGGCGTTATCGGCCGGCGCCTTTCCGTGGATGAGCAAGGCGGTATTCGACGCCCGACCGATAATCTTCAACGGCCAGGAATTCGCCTTTTTTTGCGGACAGCCATCCTACAACACCAGCGCCGACCTAGTTGTTGGCGTCGCCAAATGGGATGGCAGTCGGTATGTCCCTGCAGATCGGCCCTGCATCTATCCTACCGACGAAAAGTTCGGCATTGATATTCCCAGCTTCTGTGTTCACGACAACCGCATTATCGCCGTCTACTTCGACAACTACGGCCTTGGCCGGACGAAAGATTGCCGGTCCAGGAATCTTGTCGTCTGTTGGTCGTCGGATGGCGCACATTTCACCAAGCGGCAATTCGCCCAACCTCTGGTCGAGTATCCTTATCCGAACATGGGTCTGCCATGGATTGAGAGCGTCGACGGCGAGCTGTTCCTGACCGTCAGGTCTACCCCGCGCGAAAAGAATATTGTTTCGCGCGGCCGATTCGACCTTGAAACAGGGCGGTGTTCAGAATGGCAACACGCAGAACTCTCGCGCACGACAATCAACGTTGCCAGCGTTACCGACGGCGACCGGATCCACATCTTCCATGGCTACACCGTCGGCGGCGGGCTTTACGTCACGACCCTTGATGCGGCCTCCTTCCAACCGGTTTCTGATGTGATGCTTGTCGACAACACGTTAAACCAGTGGGATTGGAATATGCGCAAGGTTTGCGCGTCGCCTTGGCGCCACGATGACGATCTAGTCGTGCTCTACACATCGACGACCAGCAACGGACGTGTCGAAATGATGCTGTCGGACCTTCGTCGCGCTCATCAGAATCCCGCCTAGGCACACCCTTCGGAGTCCGGCACATGGATATCGATACTCTTCGCGCCAAGGCACTTAGGGCCGCCACGGATCCGGCGGCCGCCGCCGGGTGGCTAAAGCGGAAGGTTCTCCCGCCCTCTAACAAGATGCCCCAGAGACTGAAAAACAACATTTCGGCAACGCTGGAGCAACGGGTCAAAGAAATTGCCGCGACCGACTCACAATCAATCGCGGTCTACAGCGACAAAGCCAGTTCCGATGCGATTGCCACAACTCTCACGGATCGCAGTTTGACCTGGTTCTCCGAGGATTTCGATGAAACGGGCGCACGGCGCCTGAGCGACCAAGATCCAAGTGGATTCGATGGGTTGGTGGTGGCCGGGCCAAACACCAATGCATCCTATCGTCACGCCATTCGATGGCTTTCGAAGTCAAATCACGCGATTCCCGTCTACTGGGTCTCGCATATTTTTGAATTCTGCGCCGGCACCGTGCCGGTGCCGTCCATGTGCGAGGATGCAGAGATCGATATCTTCAATCATTTTGAGGACTTTCTCGGCAACAAAGAGAGTTTGCTCGTAAGGGTCGAGGCCTTCGATCAGGCCCGCAGCGTC
>JAJDEX010000145.1 GCA_029259575.1 Planctomycetota bacterium
CCACCACCCCCACCCTGTGCCGAGCGAGCCACCGATGAGCAACACGGTGACGGAGGCGACGGCGACGACCGTGCCCTTGCGACGCCGCACGAACTTCCGCATGCGATAGCCAGCGCTGGGGGGCGCGGCCTCGACGGGCTCCATCCGAAGGTGCCGGCCGAGGTCCATGGCCAGACTGTTGGCCGTGTCGTAGCGGCGGTCGCGGTCCTTCTCGAGAGCTTTCATCACGATCCAATCGAGATCGCCCCGCAGGCGTTTGGCGAGCAGCTGGGTCGTCGGTCTGGCGGCATCGCTCCCGTGCCTCGTGGTCACCCGGGTGGACGGACGCACGGGATCCTCCTCGCGAATCGTGCGCAGCAGTTCCATGAGACCCTTCTCGAGCAACGCGCGCAGGTCGAAGGGGCGACATCCGGTGAGCAGTTCGTACAGGAGGACGCCCAGCGAGTACACGTCGGCGCGCGTGTCGATGTCGCTGCCTGCTGTGTCGGCTTGTTCGGGAGCCATGTACTCGGGCGTTCCGACGATCTGCGATTCCTGCGTCATGAACGTCTTCTGGGTGAGCTCCGCGCTGGTGGCCTTGGCGATGCCGAAGTCGATCACTTGTGGAATCGGTGCGCCGTCGAGCTCGGCCACCAGCACGTTGGACGGTTTCAGGTCCCGATGGATGACGCCCTTCTGGTGCGCGTGTTGAACGGCATCACAGACCTGCATCATCAGCTCGATCCGGGCGCGCACGCCGAGCTGGTTGCGATCGCAGTAGTCCGTGATCGGAACGCCCTGAACGAGCTCCATCACGAAGTAGGGCCGACCGGTCGACGTGGCGCCGCCGTCCAGGACCTTGGCGATGAACGGATGGTCCATGAGGGCCAAGGCCTGTCGCTCGGCCTCGAACCGTACGACCACTTCGCGCGTGTCCATCCCGAGCTTGATGATCTTGAGCGCCACGTCCCGCTTGACCGGCTGTTCCTGGCGCGCCCGCCACACCGTGCCCATGCCACCCTCGCCAACCTTGTCGATCAACTCGTAGCGATCGACGACGTCGCCCGCCGTCTCACCAAGGTCGTCGTTCGTCATCGTCGTGGGGGCCCGGCGATTCTCGCTCTCATCGGGATCGGGTGCGTTCACGTGTTGAATCCTCTTGTTCGTCGGCTTCGAATCGCACGAAGGGGACCTTCGTGTTCTGGTTCCAGATCCTAGCGAGGAATCGCGAGATCCGCGTGAGTTGCGGCTTCCCAGGGGAAACCGAAAGCATGGACGCGACGAGACGTCCCAGGCCGTCCAGCGTCCTGGTCGTGCGACCGTTCTGCCTCACCCGTTTCAATGGTTACCGAGGGATCACCTGCTGGGCTGGGAGTTGCGCCCGATCAGGCACCTGTCGAGGCCGAGATCAGGGCTGCCACAACCCGAACTCGTTCCCACCTTGCAGGTAGATCGAGAACATTCCCTCGTCGCCCGGCAGGGCCGTCGGCCACATCGCGACCTGACCGCCGGCAGCCTCGGCGGCTTCCGTAGCAGCCTGCACGTCGGCGACGCGTGCGTAGATGCGAACCACCGGAACCTCGACGTCACCCATCGGTGCCCGCACGCCGATCCGGCCGCCATCGACGAGCGACGCCATGCGCGAATACGCGAGTTCAGCGTTTCGTTCGCTGAACGTCACGCCGTGGATCGCGGCGAGAGCAGCGCACGTCTCGTCCACCTCGGGGGTGACGATCTCGAGGTAGTGGACGGGGACGACGCTGAGATCTTGCGGGTCGGCGGCCGGCGTGGTGGCGCAACTGCACAGAGCGAAGAGGGCAGCGATGAGCGGGCAGGCGATGCGGTTCATGAAGGGTCTCCTCGGGTCGGACGGGAGGGGAATTCTAACCTCCCTTGCCGGACCGGTCTCAGCCAGGGCGCGCTCCAGCACCTGCATCCAAGTTCAGGACCTCTGGATCGGGACCTCTTGCGGGGCTGGACCCGAGGCGATGCCGTGTCCGTGCTAGCCCCACCTCGAGTACTCGATCTCGGCGAACCGGAATCCTCCCTTCGTCGCAACCAGGACCGGCAGCTTCGCACCGAGTTCTCCGTTCGGCAGGTTGTCGAGGGCGGCAGGGAGGTTGGCGCGCAGGATCTCGACCGCGAATGCACGCGGCACCACGCCCAGGAATCCGGGGGCGTTCCGCTCTTGGCCGGACGCTTGGGCGATCGACTGCATGAAGGCACGTGCTTCCGAGGAACCCGCTTCGAGGATCAGGCCGACCGGTTCCGCATCGGCGTTCTGGGAGATGAAGTTGCGTGCTTCCTCGGCGAGGTCTCCACGGTGCTTCTCGAGGAGCTCGTGCGAGAGTTGTTGATCCTCGAAGTGTTCGAACGGGTCACTCATCGGAAGCAGTGGGCTCAGGGTTGAAAGCGGTTGTGACGGCCATGGTGGGTCAAGCGCAAGGGACATGGCGCGTTGTCCATCGCCCCTCTACGATTCTTGTCATGACCACCTCGAACGCGCCAGCGTTCGGCGTCGATGGCGTGCGCACGGATGCAGGAATCGGCCGCTCAGCGTCCCGTGAGCTCGTGCGCTGCTCGACCTGCCGGCCTCGAACCGGCCCGGACCTGGATCCGGGTCGGTTGGCATCCGTACTCGCGCAGGCCCTTCTCCCGGACCGAGCCGATGAGCAGCGCATGCTGCACGAGGGCCTAGACTGGAGCCATGCAAGTCGTGAAGCCCGAGGTCACATCTCCGTTGCCGGTGCCCAGCAAGGACTCGGTCGGACTTGAGTTCATGAGAGCCAGCGTGACACATGCCATCATGACATTCCTGCTCGTTGCGGCCCTCGCGGCTCCGGCCTTCGGTCAAGAACAGCAGGTCCAGGAGGCGCTCCGGGAGTCCTTGCGCGAATCGAAGTTCGCCAGCGCATTCGGCAGCCTCGTCGTCGTGTCCGAGGAATCGGAGCTGAGCACGACCACCTATGACTTCGACGATCCGAGCAACACGAGACTCACCTCGATCTCGTTTCCGTCGCACTGGTCGTTCGCGCCGTGGGGCGACGATGCTCCGGGACTTCACGTCGAGAGCGTGGTCGGCTACGCGAAGTCCAAGGAATACACCCAAGACCTCTACTCCGGCACCATGCCTGGGATGGAGACCGAGGTGGCTGCGGATTGGACGACGTTCGGGGGACTCGCCGGATTGGGCCTCGAGTTTCAGCCGAGCGAGACGCTGACGATCAGCCCGATGCTGCAGCTCGGCATCTCGCGCATCGAGAGCGACGCCGACTACGCCGGTCCGGGGGCAGCGTTCACCGCAGGGTTCGCGGACGGGGTCGCCTTCAACTGGGACTCGCTCGCTGTCACGACAGGCGCTGCGACACGTGTGGACTGGTCCTATCCGATCGGTGAGGAGCACGCGCTCGACGTCGTCACTCGCTACGACTTGCGCTGGATCGAGACGATCGAAGCGGACGACCCGGCCCAGGAGTTCCGTACCCGAATGCAGCTCTTGACCCTGCGGGCCGACGTCACGGGTCCGGTCGGGATCGACCTGCTCGACGACGACCTGAAGTGGCGCACGTTCGTCGGCTATCGGAGGTTCCTCGAGGGCGACCTGTACGGGACCAAGGACCTCTATCAGCTGGGCGGCTCGTTCGAACTGGACATCACCGACCGGTTGATCGGGAGCGCCCTGACGTTCAACGTCGCCCTGATTCGTGGAGCCGGATTCAGCGGTTGGAGCGCTGGAGTGGGCTTCTCGTTCTGAGGGGCGAGGGCGCCGATCACTTCGCCGCTACTCGCAGGTCGAGCGCAGCCCTCTCACCCTTCTTCGCCGGCAAGCGCACCGCGTGGCGGATCATCCACTTGCGATTCTTGGCGCGCTCCTCGGGCAAGCGCTCGATCTCGTCGAGCCACGTGGCGCACAGGTCGTACACCACGTCCGCATGGTCCTTCAGGATGTCGCCCAGGTGGTTCGCGACCGACCGACGCACGTACAACTCGTCGTCGTCCTTGAGCGCTTGCAGGATCGGCCACGCCAACGACGGATCCTGCTGGAGTGCGGGCAAGCGTGAAGCCCAGGGCAGGCGCGGACGCGAGCCTTCGCTGCACAGTCTGCGTACGTGCGGGTTCGGGTCCTTCGTCCACTTCTTCAAGCGTGCCAGCGTGTGGCGTTGGTGCCGCTCGAGGAACGGGCGGATGCAGAACTCGGACGTGTAGCGCTTCGTGAGCTCGTAATTGACCGTCATGCCGGCCTCGAACCGCTCCGTACCGTGGTTCGAGACGTAGAACGACATCGGTTGGTAGAAGAATCCGCGCAGGCCGTCGCCCTCGCCGATCCGTTGTTCGGGACCCATCGATGCGACCAGGATCTCGCTGGCTTCCTCGAAGTCGTCCGGCAACTCGATCGCCAACGCGTCGGCAATGTGCGCGGCGCGCTGCATCAGCGTTCCGTCGGAGAGCCCGTCGCAGGCGTTCTTCTTGAAGCGCTTCGTGTCGAACGAAGCGTGCACATTGGCCAACGACTCGCCGATGAGCCCGACGAGTTTGGGCGTGAACAGGTCCTTGAGCGGTTGCCCGGTGGTGATGCCGAGCGGGGCATGGAAGCGTTCGATCGGGTGCTTGGACGACTGCATGGGAGGTCCTCAGCCAATTCACTCGATAGCGGTCGCGACCGGCTCAGGAGATGCCCCGAGGTCGGAAAAGGACATTCGATCGAATCGTCTGGGCCCCAGATCATATGGTGGA
>JAJDEX010000146.1 GCA_029259575.1 Planctomycetota bacterium
GGGCACCGTATGCGGGCACCGTATGCGGGCACCGTATGCGGGCACCGTATGCGGGCACCGTATGCGGGCACCGTATGCGGGCACCGTATGCGGGCAACGTATGCGGGCAACGTTGGCGCGCCGATGAGCGCCAGCGATCAGATCCGCGGGCGGTCGACGTGATTGACGTCGGTCGTGCGGACGCACCACCAGTTGCCGTCCTCGAGCACGAACTCGAGGGTCGCGCGGCAGTTCCACCACAGGTGACGCCCCGCCGTGTCCGTCTGGTAGAAGACCGGATTCATGGTGACCATGGCGCTCGTTCCGTCCTCGGAGAACACGATGGTGAGCGAGTCCTCGGAGATGTCGACGTCGAGGTTCCACGCGTGCGTCTCCGGGTGCTTCTGGGTGAAGAACAGGTAGCGCATCGCGTCGAACAGGTCCCCGCGACCGACCCCGCTGGCCTCGTCGCGGTAGTCCTCGTGGATGCCCTTCAGCGCCGTGCGGGCGTGGCCCTCGCCGAAGCCGTCCGCCATGCTCTGGATGCGGACGCGCAAGGACTCCTCCGGGGTGCGCAGGGCGATGCGGATCCGCTGGATGCCGAAGATCAGGATGCCGAGGCCCAGGAGCCAGATCAGGATGCGTTGCATGGGGGATGGGACGGGCGAAGGACCTGTCCCTGCCTAGGATCGGACGAAACCTGCCCTCCAGATCAGTAGAATCCGCTTCCGACTCCCGGATTCGGGGTCCTCCTGGAGACGGACCCCTATCCTGGCCGACAGAATCCCCTGGGACCCACGTCCCCGGCCCTCGTCCGATCCTGCTCCGACCAGGTCCGTCCCTCCCCATGATGCGCCCTTTCCGCCAACTCCTGCGCCGTGTCGCCGCGCTGCGCGACCCCAAGCCGCGCACCCTGGATCAGTGGATCGCGGATCACCATTCGGTCGTCGAGGCCGAGATGGATCGCATCGAGCACCTCGTCCCCGAGGACGGGATCGTGGTCGACGTGGGGGCGAACGTGGGGCTGTTCACCGAATCGCTGCTGCGCCGCCGGCCCGGAGTCCGCGTGATCTGCTTCGAACCGGTGAAGCGCTACCACGACGTCGCGGTCGAGCGCTTGAAGCGCTTTCCCCAGGTCGAGATCCACCCGATGGGGCTCTCGAACACGATCGAGGACCGGCCGATCTGGCTCGCTCCGCACAACCCGGGGGCGAACTCCGTGATGGACGACATCATGTTCGACCGGCGCGAGAACTCGGAGGTGCGCGAGGACACCCAGATCGTCGAGGAGCAGATCCACCTGACCACCTGGTCGGCCTTCGCCGCCGAGAAGGGCATCGACGAGGTGCACTTCGTCAAGACGGACACCGAAGGGTTCGACTACGCCGTGCTCGACGGGATGCTCGACTTCCTGCGCAAGACGACCCGTCTGCCCGTGCTCTACACCGAACTGCTGCACGAGAACTACCACCCCCGTTGGGACGAACAGCAGCGCGTCGTCGATGCGCTGCTGGAGATCGGCTACGGGGACGTCGACCTGGAGAGCATGAAGAAGGTCGACAACATTCTGTTCCTCCCGCGGGATGCGGACGATCGAGGCGAGGGGGCCTGACCGGGCCCACGCGGAGTGATCCTCCAGCGTCTTCGTAGCAGTCGCTTCCTGCGCGACTCGACCATTCTCCAGGTCGGAGGACTGTGTGTGGCCGGCGGCAATCTGGCCGGCACGATCCTGCTCAGCCACGTCCTGGGTAGCACTGGTCAAGGCGAGTTCTACCTGGCCATCGCGATCTACTCGCTGCTCTGGTTCACGGTGAACCTGGGGCTGTACTCGATCACGATCGCCAAGGTGGCCGCCGCCGTGTCGGCCAAGAGTCGCGAGGCCGCCGTCGACAGCATGGCCTACCTGGCCCGGGCGTCCTTCTTCTTGGCGATCTTGACCGCGACGCTGGCGTGGACGGTCGTGCCTTTCATCGCGCGTGCCTGGCTCGGCGATCAGGTGACCGACGCGGACCTCGTCATCCGCGCGGCCGGGATCCTGGCCCTCAGTCCGTTGCTGGAACTACCCCGCATCGTGATGCTCGCAGGACTCGAGGGCACGCGTACGATGCGCTCCGTGGCCAGGATCGAGAACGGCCAAGAGGCGTGTCGCGTCCTCCTCGTCGCTGCTGGAGCCCTCTTGACCGGCGACGCCATGGGGCCCGTGCTCGGCATGCTCACGGCCTCCGGCATCGGCTCGCTCCTGGCGCTCGACGCGTGGAGGCGTCAGTCCCGGAAGAACTCCTTCCTGCCTCGTCTGGGCGAAGTCGTGCGGCGCGCGCTGCACATCCCGTTGCGTGGGGGACTGACGCTGGGCCTGCAGGTCGGGGTCGTGCGCAACATCAACGCGCTGGGCGTCCAGATCCTGCCGCCTCTGATCCTGGGCCGCTTCTCGAGCCCCGAATGGGTCGCCTATCTGCGCATCGCCCAGAAGGTCGTCGACGTGACGCGCTTGATGATGAAAGGCATCAGCCGCACGGCGCTGCCGGTCCTGTCCGAGCTCGCCGGCGTCAAGGACCTGTCCGGTTTGCGCCGTGTCTACTGGCGCGCGAGTTGGATGTCGGGCGGCACGCTGTTCACCGGCTTGCTGCTGGCGACCCCGTTCGTACGCCCCGTGCTCGCCGCCATGTTCCCGCGTGAATTCGTGGACCCGGTCTGGACGTGCTACTTGATCTTGCTGCCGGGCATGTTCTTCGTCTGCTTCGCCGTCGCGAACGACACCTTCTACTTGGTGACGAATCAGATGCGCATGGCGATCTTGGTTTCCGCGGTCGGGATGATCGTGAACACCAGCGTCTTGACGTACCTTTGCTGGCGCCTGCCCGAGTACGGCGCGGCCTGGGGACTGTCCTTCACCTTCCTCTGGGCCGGGATGCACATGCTCTACGCAGGCCTCTGGTTCCGTCGCCATGCGCCCCATCCACCGACGGACGGCATGGGCCCGACCCCCGCAACGAATTGACCCCTGCTGTCCTCGGCAGCCTTGATGATGACCCCCCGCGCCGTACTCTTCGATCTCGACGGAACCCTCTACGACCTCGGTGCGCTGCGCTCCGAGATGGTGATGGAGTTGCTCGTCCTCGCTCTGACGTTCCGTTGGCGTACCCTCTTGCGCATTCGTGCGTTCCGCAAGCAGTTCGAGACGCTGCGCGAGTTGGGTCGTCCTGAAGCTCCGCTGCGCGTCACGCGCTTCGAACGCGCCGCAGCAGCACGTGGCGATCGCGTCGAAGCGGTGCGTGAAACGCATGACGAATGGATGTTGCGGCGTCCGGCCAAGTATCTCGCCAGCGCCATGCGCAAGGACCTGCGTGCCTCCCTCGCTAGGCTTCGTGAAGCGGGCCTGAAAGTCGGCGTGTTCAGCGATCACCCGGTCGAGGCGAAGCTGCGGGCCATGGGCATCCGGGAGGAATTCGATTTCGCGCTCAGCGCCATGGATCCGAACATCAACGCGATGAAGCCGCACCCGCGGGGGCTCGAGGTCGCCTGCACCCGCTGGGGCATCGAACCCGGCGAACTCGTTTACGTGGGCGACCGCGAGGACGTGGACGTAGCGGTTGCCCAGGCCGCCGGTGCCCGCCCCGTGCTGATCGGACTGCCGGGCGCGTCCCAGCACGAGAGCGTGCTGAACTTCAACGAGCTGGCGAATCTCCTGTTGGCCTGAGGCTCCTCGCGCGCCGGAAGGCCGCTTTTCTCGGCACCGCCTGGAGCGCGGCCGGTGAAAGTGGAATGGGGTGGGGTCCAGGGCGTACAACCTCCCTATGCAGCCCCCTCCGGCCGCCTGTCATTGTTGTGGCCTGGTCCAGGCCGTTCCCCCGATCCCGCCGGGCAGCCTCGCGCGTTGCCCGCGCTGTGGAACGCGTGTCCTCGGTCCGATCCGGGGACGCGCGGGCAACGCCTGGTCGGGAGCCGCCGCGTTGGCCGCCCTCGTGCTGTTCCCTTTGGCGGTCTCCCAACCGATCATGACGCTCGAGCGTTTCGGCCATCGCACCGAGGCCAGTGTCTGGACCGGCAGCATCGGCTTGCTCGAGAAGGGCGAGTGGTTCGTCGGCGTCGTCGTGTTGCTGTGCTCGTTGGTCCTGCCGTTGTTGAAGCTGCTCGGTCTCGTGGCCATCACCTATGGCCGGGATCGCCTGGCCCGCAAACATCGCGCCTTCGCCTATCGCTTCATCGAATGGACCGGGCGCTGGGGCATGCTCGACGTGCTGCTGATCTCGATCGTCGTCGCGTGGGTCAAGGTTGGTGACCTCGTTGACGTGACCGCCGGTCCCGCCGCGCTCGCCTTCGCCTGCATGGTCGTCCTGAGTCTCCTGGCCGCCGCCTGGTTCGATCCCCATGCGATCTGGGAAGACCCAGGCCCCGCACCCCACCCAACATGACCGCTCCGACTGACCCGACTTCGTTGCCCCAGTCCGAACTCGCCCCGATGCGGCGGGTGTCGTTCGCTTGGCTCTTGCCCGTGCTCGCGCTGACCCTGGCGCTGTTCCTGGTCGTGCAACTGTTCGGGGCCAAGGGGCTCTCCGTCACCGTAGCGGCCGAACAGGGACATGGCGTGCGCTACGGTGACGTCCTGCGTTTCCGCGGGATCCAAGTCGGGCGCGTGGGCAAGGTGCGCCTGGCCGACGGCCTGGGCACGGTCGAGTTGGACATCCGACTCGACCCCGGCGCCGAGGACCTGGCGCGTGCGGGGTCGCGCTTCTGGATCGTGCGCCCGCAACTGACCTTGGACAGCGTGGAGGGGCTCGAAACGGTCGTGGGTGCTCGCTACCTCTCGGTCCTCCCCGGTCCGATCGGAGCTCCGCGTCAACTCGAGTTCGAAGCCCTCGAAGAACCTCCCGTGGCGGACAGCTTGGAAGGTGGTGGGCTCGAAGTGGTGCTGGAGGCCGATGTGCGTCACGGACTCGCGACCGGCGCGCCGGTGACCTATCGCGGCATCCAGGTCGGTACCGTGCTCTCGGTCGGTTTGTCCAGCGACGCGACGATCGTCGAGGTGCGCGCCCACATCCGCTCCGCGTACGCCACGCTGGTGCGCGAGGGCACGCAGTTCTGGGAGGTCGGAGGACTCGAACTGGGCCTCTCGATCACCGGGGGCCTGGAGGTCTCCATGGATTCGGTGCGCTCGATCCTGGTGGGGGGCGTGTCCTTCGCGACGCCGGACGACGGTGGGCTGCACGTCTCGACCGGCAAGACGTTCCAGCTTCACGCGGATCCCAAGGACGAATGGCTGAAGTGGAAGCCGGCGTTGGCTCTGGGCAGCGCCTTGCTCCCCGAGGGTTCGCCCATGCCACGCCCGATTCGTGCCATGCAACGCTGGAAGCCCAAGGGGCTCATCGCGCGCAAGCAGTCGCGCTCCGGTTGGTTGCTCGCGGTGGACGGAGGCGTCATCGGTCCGCGCGATCTCCTGACGCCTCGGCTCGAGACGAACGACGACGGGACCAAACTTGAAGTGCGCGGCAAGGAGTTGCGGCTCGAAGCGCCGGAGCCGGGGCCTTCGGCGTTGGTGCGCGTCGATCTGGACCTGGCCGGTGTCAAGCCTTGGAACCTGAAGCTCACGCGCACGTTGACCGCCCCGGAGGCTTGCTTGATCGTCGGGGATCCCGGGCGGGATGCGCGGGGACTCTCGGCGACGCGCATCGGCGAGGTCGTCGGCGGAAGCGCCGAGGTCAACGACGCCATCGGGTTCGACGATGGCTGGCACGGGGCCACGGTCGTCGCGCGTTCGGACGGAGCGATCGTCGGCTTGCTGCTGGTCCAGGGCGACGATGCGCGCATCGCGCCGTTGCCCTAGGGAATCGACTTCGCGTCCAGACGTGCGCGATGCGGAGTCCGCACCGGG